>JAYEHI010000099.1:0-2603 GCA_034659455.1 Campylobacterota bacterium
AGTTTCACTCCAGATACCGTAGTGGCGTTTGATACGGAGACAACAGGACTTGATTATGAAAATGACAAGCTCGTAGGCTTTAGTTTTTGTACAAATGAGACAGAAGCTTATTATGTTCCTTTTGCTCACTTTTATCTTGGTGTGCCTGAGCAGATAAGTGCAGAAGACGCCGCAAACGCCATAAGAAAAATCTTCAAATCAAAAGTAGTAGGACATAACATCAAGTTTGACCTACATTTTGTGACACGATTTTTAGAGGATGACACTTTAGAAGCTTATGCAGATAGCATGATACTCGCATGGCTTATCAACTCAGAGTCAGCTTTAGCACTTGATAAACTTAGCGATAAACTTCTAGGTCATACTATGGTGGCGTTTAAAGATACAGTCAAAAAGGGTGAGACTTTTGCTGGAGTTGAGTTAGAAGACGCTTGTAAGTATGCAGCGGAAGATGCTTTTGTAACGGCTAAACTCTACAACCTCTTTTTGGACAAGTTAGAACTTCAAAGCGCTATGCATCTTATAGAGGAGTCTCGTGATGTAGAGTTTCCTTTTATAAATACACTTCTGAAAATGGAGAAAGAGGGTATTGAAGTCGATAGTGAGTTTCTTGAGAACTTTTTAGCTGAGGTAAAGGGTACACTCTCTGGTTTGACTACATCTATCTATGAGTTGGCTGGAAGTGAGTTTAACATAAACTCCACAAAACAGCTCGGTGTTATACTTTTTGAAACACTAGAACTTCCAGTAGGGAAAAAAACAAAAACAGGTTACTCAACTGATGAGAAGGTTCTAAATGGGCTTAAGGACAAACACGAAATCATTCCTAAACTTTTAGAGTACCGTGAAGTTTATAAGCTCTATTCTACTTATATAGAACCACTTTTAAAGCTAAGTAAAGAAGATAAGAGGAGTCGTATACACACCTCATTTGTTCAAACAGGTACAGCAACTGGGCGTTTAAGTTCTAAAAACCCTAACTTACAAAACATCCCAACGAGAACGCCACTCGGTGCGAAGATTCGTCAAGCATTTGTAGCGGGCGAGGGTAAAAAGCTTATCGGTATAGATTACTCTCAGATAGAGCTTCGTCTACTTGCTCACTTCTCCCAAGATAGCGTTTTAGTCGATGCTTTTAAACACGACAAAGACATTCACCTTCAAACTGCAATAGTGCTTTTTGGTGAAGAAGAAGCTGCCGCTAAACGTAGTGTGGCAAAGACTGTAAACTTTGGACTTCTTTATGGCATGGGACCAAAAAAGCTGAGTGACACTCTTGGCATAACTACTAAAGAGGCTAAAGAGATTATAGAGAAGTACTTCGAGTCATTTCCAACGGTAAAGACCTACTTTAGAAGTATAGTTGACAAATCAAAAGAGCAGGGTTTCATAGAAACACTTCTCAAACGCCGTCGTTACTTTGATTATGAAAACGCGACACCGATGTTTAGAGCCGCTTACGAGAGAGAGTCGGTAAATAGCGTCTTTCAAGGGAGTGCGAGTGATCTTATAAAGCTGAGCATGAACAAGATTCATGATGTTATCACACAAGAGAAGCTAAACGCGAAGATGTTACTTCAGATACATGATGAACTTATCTTTGAAGTAGATGCCGAGCAAGCTGATGTTTTAGCTGATAGGTTTAGAGAGATTATGGATAGTATCATGCTTCTAAATATTCCACTTAAAGCAAGCCTCAATATAGGAGATAACTGGAGTGAGCTTAAATGATAAATAAAAAGCTACTTCTTGACGTTACAAGGGAGCTAAGTGTTCTCTGTGTAGATGACGATAAGGGGTTTTGTGAAAATACTCAAACACTCTTAAAGTCCTACTTCTCTAATGTTGAGGTAGCGTTTAACGCAAAAGAGGGATTAGAGAAGTATAAGGCATATAGTGAGCTTCATGGTGATACTTATAGTATAGTTATTACAGATATAAGTATGCCAGAGATAAATGGCTTAGAGATGTCTAAGGAGATACTTAAACTTAATGAGAATCAATCTATAATTATCGCAACGGCTCATAACTCTCAAGCCTATCTCTTAGAGTCTATAATGATTGGCATTGATGGCTTTTTACTCAAACCAATCAAGAGTGAACAGCTTTTTAAAACTCTTTTTAAGGTCTCTCAATCAATTCACGATCATAAAATGATAGAGAGTTATGTAGAGCAGGTTGAAGATCTAAACATTGAACTCCAAGAGAGCAACAGAGTGTTACAACTCAAAAATAGCGAACTTGAAAAATCTCTACGAATGCTCGATACTGTTATCGCAAAAGAGGAGATAATTCACCCTAAGGTGGATAAGGTAAGTATAAATTTAGAGCAAGAGGCAGATATAAAGAATCAGATTTCTCAACTGATTAACGATGATCTTTTTGAACTAACAGAGATACTTACGGAGATTGATGTGAGCATCATAGCAATCATAGGAGACCTTGAGAATATCCATGATGAAAATATAGAGATTCTTATCAAGCACTTTGCAAGATATGCCACTATTTTACACTACTACACCTTTTTTAATGAACTTGGTCTTGCTATGAGTAGTTTTTCTCATACTATCAGAGAGACTCCGCTTCCTCAAGATATAGAAGTG
>JAYEHI010000100.1:0-2584 GCA_034659455.1 Campylobacterota bacterium
AGAGCTGCCTCATCAAAGTCGTCATTTTCAAGTCTCTTCTGTCTTTCAATATTTTCTTTCACTAACTTTTGTGTTTCTGTCATATTTATGCTCTTATTTTTAAAATCTATTATTTATTACTCGTATAATACTCGATTTTTCTTGAGTATAAGCATAAAAAAATATACAGACATAGAAGCTTAAAATCTAAAGTATTATTTAACCACTTTTTCACTATACTCTTTTTCATGAAATCCTATCAAAACCTTGTACTTCTTCAAAACCTTTATAGACTTAAAGCTATGGGATTTGAATATATTGATCACTTTAGTATTAATGAAAAAACAAGCTATGAAAAACCCTTAAGCATAAGTGAACTCTCATCAAATATATCCTCCTGCCATCTCTGCGACTTGAGTAAATCACGAACACAGAGTATGAGCGGTACGGGAGATGAAAATGCAGACCTTATGATAATCGACTATACAGTTTCACAAATACAGGATACAAACAATACTTACTATATTGGACGTTCTGGAGAAACTCTAAAAAACATGATAGAAAATGTTTTAAAGCTACGATTAGATGAAGTCTTTTTGACACACTGTGTAAAGTGTAAACCACTTAACTCAAATATGCCATCTCCTTCTGAGTATAACTCTTGTAAAAGCTATCTCTATTCCCAAATAGAGTTTATAAAACCAAAAGTTATAGTCACCATAGGAGAAGATGCTTATACTCACCTCACTGAAGATAGAGACAACTTTCAAAATGTCCGTGGGCACATGATAGACTTCAGAGGGCATAAACTTATTCCCATCTTACACCCAAACTACCTACTCAGAAACCCAGAATCTAAAAAAATAACAATGAATGATTTAAATACAATAAAGAGCTGCCTCTAGTACAATATAAAAAGTTACCTTTAACTAAGTTCCAGGTGATATAATAAGTTTTTTAATAAAATGTATAGAGAGTTATTAATGCTAAAATTGATATTGATATTTATATTTCTTCTTCCACTAACGATATTTGCCCAGAGTTTTATGCTCTCAAATATTCCCTTGCCAAAAACATACGTTCAGAACTTAGATCCATATGAGTGTGATGAAGAGTGTATGCAAGAGTATCTTGATAATGGAATGGTCTTTTCATTTTTATCTCATGCCTATGGTAGACTTGAAAATATAGAGCACAATGAAGCTAGAGTAATGTTTGTCTCTATCTTTAATCTTGGGGCTTTCAATAACAACTCTGAACTTAAGATAGCACTACTTCTACCCTATAAGAAGATAGGAAAATATGCTTCGTCTACTACAAATGCGAGTTTTGCTTACTTGATGACTAAGGGGCATCCTTTTATGCTCAAAAGCTATAAAGTTGAGAGCGAAGAGAAAGAGAGTCTTGAAGTAGCTATAGACGATATAAGAGCGGATGGTTTTGAATACATCATAGCGCCTCTTACAAAAACAGGAGCAGACAATATCATTGCGATAAACCCCGCTCTAAACATATACTTCCCAACTATCCATAAAAAAGATGTAAATACTTCATCTGCATTTTTATCTTTTGGGGCTATTGATTATAATGCTCAGAGTCAATTACTACTCAAAGAAGCAGTGAGTCCACTCATTCTTTTCTCAGATAGATCTTCAACGGGCAAAAAACTTGCTGCATATCAAAAAGAGGAGTTTTTAAATCCTACTCTTAATACTACGACAGATGAGGACAACTCTACTTTCTTTGATGCAGCTTTGAGTATATTTTCTTCACCACAACTTGAAGAAATAGAAGATACTCAACTACAAGAACCTGAAGAGAAAAAAGTAAAAAAACATTTCATATCAAGAAAAACGACAAATCTAGAAATATACTTAAAGGAAAAAGAGGATATTCTTGAAGGAACATTTTTTATAAATACCCCTATAATCAAAAGCGGCATGATAATGTCGCAACTGACTCTCTATGACGTAAACGCGACAAACGTTCTCTCAACACAGATAAACTACGATCCTCTTCTACTCTCTATGACACAGTACATAGATAGAAAAGATATGATAGTTGCAAACTCTATCACCAAAAACAACAATGTCCTTATAGAGACGAACTCAATATTAGGCAATGACATTGTATATGATTGGATTAACTATGCGACTACTATAGGCATAGACTACTTCTACTCCCTAATAACAGATGAGGATAGAACTTACAACACTCTAGTAGAAAATAATCAAATGATTTATGAGATAGAGTTACTCCAGCCTTCAAAATCAAAATTTAAACCATATCTAAAAGATTAAAAAAGACTCACAAGCAACTCTTTAGTCTCAGAGTCTATCTTTTGAGGCTTTCCTTCAAAAGTGATATAAGCAAGTGTAATTTCAAGTTCAAACAACTTTTCATCGTTTCGACAAACAACTTGGCTAAGTACAAATGAAGCTGCTTTCATCTTAATAAGTTCACTTTTTATCTCAAGCTCATCCCCAAGCTTTGCACTACTCAAAAAGTCACCTACAACTCGACGAGCAACAAAGTGTCCATCTTTTAAAATAGGTGTCATTCCTTTTTCATAAAAAGCCTCACTACGAGCCCTCTCGCAAAAATT
>JAYEHI010000101.1:0-2572 GCA_034659455.1 Campylobacterota bacterium
CATTTATTGCACTCTTTACCATTACATCAAATCTTTTTTTAAACGAAGTTCCATATTTGCTCTATCTTTTAGTTTACTCTAGCAACTATTGAGCCTTTTATTTGTGTAGAGAGGTATGGATATAATACACTATATTTTATAAAGGGAACCTCTGATGTTTAAAGCTTTAGCTAATACCATTTCTATTGAGCTTAGTGAAATTAGAGCTTCCTATTACAAGCTTTTGTTAGTGACACTGCTTCCTCTTTTTAGTTTCGCTCTTGTAATCGCTATTTTTTATAAAGGGGTGGCAGTTGAGCTTCCTATAGTTGTCGTGGATAACGACAAAAGTGAACTCTCAAGAGAACTACTTTTTAATGTCAATGCTTCGGCCACTCTCAATATAACTTCACACTCTTTAAATGTAAAAGATGCCTTAGAGTTAGTAAGTGCTTCAAAAGCCTATGGAGTTCTTGTCATTCCACCTAACTTTCAAAGAGAGACACTCTTAAAAAGTCAGCCTAAGGTAACTGCTATGTTAAACACACAGTATATTTTGATAGGTAAGATTCTTACAGCAGCATTGAGCGAGAGTGTGGCATATAGTGCTGGAGAAGTAGAGTTTGTAGAGAGCCTAGCTTCAACACAAAGTAGTGTTGATTCCCTTCATAGTCTCTCTCCAATAGCCATACAGGTTACACCTTTTTTTAACACCTATAAAAACTATTTTTTATTTTTGGTCTCGGCACTACTGCCCTCTATATGGCAGATATTTATCGTGATAGCGACCATAGTGAGTTTTGGGACACTTTTTAAGGCTCAAAAGGAGAGAGAGTTTTTTAAGAAGGAGCATTTTGTACTTCAGATTATAGGTAAAATACTCCCTTATACTGTTGTCTATACTCTTATGGGTGTTCTCTTTTTGTTTTATATTTATGGAACTTTAGGTTGGTGTTTTGAGGGCTCTTTTGGTGTTACCATATTTGGGATGTTTCTAACGGTTGTTGCTTATCAAGTTATAGCCCTCCTCTTTTTTGTAACGGGGTTTGACTATGCTAGAGCCTTGAGTCTTGGAGCAGTCTATACTGCCCCAGCTTTTGCTTTTTTAGGGGTTACTTTCCCTGTCTACAACATGAATGGTTTTGCCCTTTTTTGGAGAGATATGCTTCCTATATCTCACTATATGGAGCTGCAGATATCGCAGGCTAACTACGGTGCAGATATTTTTTTAGAGATAGATAAGCTTCTTGTGCTTTTAACTTTTTGGCTTCTTTTTATTCCTGTGATTATACGATTTAAAAGTAGGTTAGGCTTATGAGGTTTTTAGAAGTTTTGAGAGCCGAAGCAAAACTTATTTTTAGTGATATTGCTATTGTTTTAACTGTTATAGGTGGAGTTATTCTTTACGCTTTTTTATACCCACAGCCCTATGCCTCACAGAGTGTTAGTAAGCTTAGTGTTAGTGTTGTGGACTTAGATAGAAGTCAAGTAAGCAGAGAGATAGCCTTTAAACTAAACGCCACCCCTCAGATAAGTATAAAGAGAAACGATATGAGTCACAGAGATGCTAAAGAAGCACTCCTTAGAGGCGAAGTACAGGCTATCGTACTCATTCCTAAAAACTTCTCAAAAGATCTAAAGCAGCATCTCTCGCCAGTCATTGCAGTGGGTGCAGATAGTAGTTACTTTCTTATATATGGCGCAGTTTTAGAGGGTGCAATGAAGGCGGTTTTAACACAGAGTGCAACACTCAAGGTTGGGAGGTTGTTGGTATCAGGAGAGCCACTGGAAAAGGCAAGGAAAGCATATACTCCTTACAAACTTCAAATCATAAACCTTTTTAACAAAAACAATAGTTATACACAGTATGTTATACCTGCAGTCTATATAATCATACTTCAGCAGACTATGCTTATAGGACTGGGTATACTTGGTGGAGGAATTAACGAGAGGCTTGTGAGAAGAGAGGATGGGCATTACACTAGAGCACCAATATGGATGATGATGACATCGCGTTATATTATCTTTGGAGCTCTGTTTTTTCTACATATGCTCTTTTATTTTGGCTTTAGTTTCTCTTTTTTTGAAGTCACACATCTAGCAAATATAGCAGACTTGTTAAACCTTGGAGTGGCGTTTATAACTGCCTGTATCTTTTTTGGTATATTTTTAGGTTCTATCTTTAATGCTCGCGAAGTAGCCACTCCTATAATACTTTTTAGTTCACTCCCCCTTGTTTTTAGCGTAGGTTTTATCTGGCCACAAGAAGCGATACCGACATTTATACAAAATCTCTCTCTGCTCTCTCCTTCAACACCAGCAATGCAAGGCTTTTTAAGGCTTAATCAGATGGGAGCCGAATTTGGTGCAGTAGTACCACAGTATGTGATTCTGTGGCTCCAAGCTCTAATTTATGCAATTTTAGGCTATTATTATATAAACAAAAATAGGAAAAAATATGTCACAAATTGAAAATGCCACTATTGTCAAAAATGCCAACATCTATTATGATGGAAAAGTTACAAGCAGAACGGTTAATCTTGGAGATGGTTCTACACAGTCTTTAGGTATTATGCTTCCAGGCGAGTATACT
>JAYEHI010000102.1:0-2569 GCA_034659455.1 Campylobacterota bacterium
GCTCCAAAGTAGCGCTCTTTAGGAAGTTTTACTATGAGGTATGCATTGTTTCCGTCAAGGTGATAGCCATTTTTAAAGTAGTTGATTTTGTTGTCGAGTAGAGTAAATATAGGCTCAAACTGCTCATTATAGAGCCCTGATTGAAAAGTTTTAAATCTTGGATACTCAAAATACTCTTCATTTTGGTTAAACTCCTGCATTGCTTTTATTACGAGAAGTGACTTCTCTTTAAGCAGTAGTTCATTTTGTACAGAGTGAATGTTCTTCATATATATAACATAGAAAAACAGAGGTGTTAGTAGGATTATAGAGACTAAGGAAGTATATATTAGTGCATACTTCGCCGAATAATCGTTATCTTTCAATGATATATCCTAAACCTCTTCTGTTTTGAATAACGGAGTCGGGAAGTTTTTTACGAAGGTTGTTGAGTTGGACTCTGATTGTTGCAGGTTCAACATACTCGCCCCAAACTTCATCTTGAAACATCTGAGTGGAGACAACGGCATTTTTGTTTTTGATGAGAACTTCGAGCATCTCTTTTTCTGTTTTTCGCAACACTATCTCTTCTTCGTTGAGAGTTAATTGACTCTTTTTCATGTCATATGTGATTTCACAACCTATGTTTACTAAAGAACCATCATCCCCAGAGTATTTAGCAAGAGCTTGGTCTATACGAAGTTCTAACTCTTCTAAGTCAAAAGGTTTTCGCATGTAGTCGCAGCATCCGCGTTTGTAGCCCTCTTTGAGGGCATCGATGTCTGTCATAGAAGTAAGAAAGATAGCAGGAGTAGTGTTTGCATCTTGTCTAAGCTTTTGAAGCATCTCTAGTCCGCTCATACTTGGTACATTGATATCAAGAAGCATGAGGTCGTAAGATTTATCATAGACACCATTAAAAGCATCTTCACCATCAGCAAAACCATCAACTTCATAACCTATATCTGTTAAAAATTCCTCTATACTTATGCGGAGTGAATACTCATCTTCTAATAATAAAATTCTCATTTAATTTTCCCCTCTATTTTTGTAACTGTTTTTCTATTGAGCATCATCTGAATAAGTTCATCTTTTGAGTACTTGTCAAATTTCTCGTAAGCTTCATCAAGAAAAATCTCTCTATCTTCTCTGTCGATAACGTCTTGAAGATAGACTAAGGAGTCCGCTGAGTAGTTCTTATATACATTGTTCTCATACTTCTCTTCTTTTACGACATCGTAGAGGCCACGTTTAGTTACATTTATCAAAAATGATATATCATCCTCTGGGTCTCTAAAGTAGTTAAAGTATCTTTGCGGGAGAACAAAGGCGAAGCCACCAATAATGGTCCCCTCTCCATCATACATATTTTCGTAAAATACATAAGTGTTGTCTTTTTGAGTCACACCATTTAAATGCAACTCTTTAAGGTTGATGCTTTTGAGGGTCTGTATATGTGAGTAGTTATAGTTTCTGTTTGAGACTACATAGTCTGAGATGACTAGGTTGTCCGTCATAAGAACAGCACTGTCAGTATGCTTTACATCAAGCAGGACATAAAGGTCAACTCCCATGGTGCTAAAAAAGTCAGTCATGGATTTAAAAAAAGAGATAACCTCTATGTATCCAAGTCGATTTGAGCCTTTGTAGATGGGAACGGTTGCCTTGACACCTAAACGCCGACCAACCTCTATGGATGTTCTAGGGGTGGAATGAATGTCGAAGTACTTGAGGTCTGTTCTGTAGTCACCTATTGGCATTCCTGCATAGACATCATCCCAACTACGAGCAAAAATATTTAGTTCTTCAGTGATGATTTGAGCGCGAATGCGAAAGTCTGTGTTTTTCTCAATGTCGCTGACGGTATCAAAGAGCAACTTGTATCCTAAGTCTTCGTCATCATTTTCAAGAGCTTCTATTAAAGCTGCATTTTTTGAGAGTAATATAGCGGTTTTTAAGTCGTTCATTTTATACTCTTTGAGTTGTGCATCAAGAGTAAGTCTGAGTTGGTCTTTGATTTGATTTATTTTTTCCTCTTTTACTTGCTGGCTGAAGTAGAGAAAAATAGCCATTACAACAACTGTAAGTGTTATAAAAATAAGAGTAAGTTTTTTTAGCATAGACGACCATATTATAAGATTTTGACGATATTTTACACTATTTTTACAAAATTAGCATAGAATTCCAGTAGAAATGATATTAAGGAACAAATTATGAAACTACTTTTCTTAGCTCTAGCACTTTTTGGATTTCTGTTTGCAGATAGCGAAGAGAAAAAAGTTGTAATCGATCTTACTACAGGTGACGTCTCGGCGTTTGAAAAAAAGATACTTAGTGGTATTGTTGCGCACAAGACCTATTATGAAAACTCTCTAGAGGAGCTTGAGGTAGCCGTAGTGATTCATGGAGGTGCTTATAGATTTTTCGTAAAAGATCTAAGTAAAACACTCTATAAAGATGATGAGAAACTAAAAAAGGTTTTTTCAGATCTGAAAAAAAGAGTGGCAAGCATGTCTGACACTTATGAAGTAGAGTTTTTGATGTGTGACGTAGGGAGAAAAAAGCATAAACTCAAACTAGAAAACATTGC
>JAYEHI010000103.1:0-2559 GCA_034659455.1 Campylobacterota bacterium
CACTCTCATGCTACACAGGGCGATGTAGACGTCAAAAAAGCTTTAGCAAACTGGTATGCTCTTCCTACAAACGCAAGCAGAGATGGCAAAATATCCATAGTCGACGAGGACTACATCCACATCCCCTCTCACCGAGTAGCCTTAAGCATAGAGAGACTCTGCTCAGAGATGAACGACTAAAGAGATGGGCGTCATCACTGCACTCTCCTTAAAAGAGCTCAACCAACTCTTTTGTAACTATGTTTTTATAAAAATAGAGCCAACATCTAGCGGAACTATTGACACAACATACAGAGTGTTCACAGAGACAAAAAGTTATATTTTAAAAAAATATGAAAGAGAGATTCCAAAAAAAATAAACGCCGATAGCCAACTACTCGAGAGACTCCATGCCTCTGGCTTGAATGTACCCCGCTTGATAGAGCAACATGATGGGTGGCATCTTTATAAGAAGCTCGATGGTCTCTCTCCGACTAGAGTCCATACCTACCACATAAGAGCTCTTGCTAGGTTTATGGCACAGCTCCATGCAGAGACACAAAAGATAAAAAGCGGTATAGATTTTATAGAGAGTTATGATGTAAACACCATGCTTCGCTACGCAAAACACCATCACTACAGCTACTTTAAAAAGCTTGAGTCTCTTGAGAACTACCAAGCCAAAAGCGATGGTCTCATCCATGGAGATATCTTTAGAGACAACACCGTTTTTGACGCTCAAAAAATCGGAGTTTTTGACTTTATAGACGCGGCGGATGGGGAGTTCTTGTTTGACATAGCGGTGGCACTTGTGAGCTTTAACCCCGCTAAACACGAGTTGTATCTGAACCTATTTATAAAAACCTACAATCAGCACGCCCCAAAAAAAGTGAACAAAAAAGATCTCAAAGCGATGATAAAGAGAGCCTCTGGCTTCTATGCCCTCCTTCGCATCTATATGCACAAAAACGCCAAAAAAGCTAAGGAGCTACTATGAAACATGGTGCAGGTATCTACAAAGTCGCTAAAAAACTCGGCTGTACTCCTGATGAGATAGTAGACTTCTCATCAAACATAAACCTCTACCAACCCAAGATAAATATAAAAATAGACGCAAAAAAACTCGCGCGATACCCCGATAGCGACTACAGTGAGCTCAAAAAAGTCATCGCCAAAAAACTAGCACTCAAAAAGAGTCAAATAGCCCTCTATAAAGGAGCTACCGCTGCGATATTTGAACTCATAGGCTCACTTAAACCTCAAGATATCTACCTCTACGCACCTCTCTATGGCGAGTATAAAGAGGCGGCTCAAAAAGCTAACAAAAAGATTCATATCCTGAGTCGTCTCTATGAGATAGAAACAAAAGTCAAAAGAGGCTCTATCGTTGTTTTTGTCAATCCCACTACACCTGATGCAAAGCATTATGATTTAGGACGACTATTTGAGCTCTGGAGAGAGCGAGAGTGCACTATCATCATAGATGAATCATTCATCGAGTTTGAAGGGCTTGACTCCTCTATGAGTGAGCTTTCAAACAACAAAAAGCTCTACTTTATAAAGTCCTTTACCAAGTTTTATGCTTGTGCTGGGGTGAGAGTTGGTGCTGTTGTCTCTTCTAAGAAAAATATACAAAAACTCCCAACTCACCTCTGGGGTCTCTCTAGCTTTGACTCGGAGTTTTTAAAGCAGAGACTCCAAGATAGAGCATTTGCCAAGAAGAGTAGAGAGCTTCATATACGCCAAAAGAGGGAGCTCCTAAACATACTCGAAGAGTCCAAGCTTTTTGACTTCATCATCCCAAGCGACGCAAACTTTATACTCGTTCACTCACCAAATGCTAAGAGGATTTTCAAACGCCTACTATCGCACAAAATCTTAGTGCGAACAGCGGGAAGTTTTGACTTTTTGAGCAACGACTGCCTCCGTTTTGCAGTCAAGGACAGAGAGTCACACAAACTCCTCAAAAAGGCACTCTATGAGTAACCTACTTATCACCATTTTTGCCTACTTGATTGATAGAGTTTTTGGAGAATTTCGCTTTATAAAACACCCCATCATTTTGATCGGGGAGCTCATCACATACTTTGAAGAGAAGTTTTATAAAGACTCCATTCTTAGAGGGGCTCTGCTTGTTCTTTTTGTCTTAAGTGTTGTGAGCTTTTTTTCTGTGAGTACAACTCTCTTTTTAGCAGAGTTGCCAACTACTTTAAATGTCCTACTATCCTCTATCATAGCCTCTATATTTGTAGCGCACAAGATGCTCAGAGACTCAGTAAAAGGCATATTAAACGCCACTAACAAAAGAGAGGCCTTAGCGATACTAGTGAGTCGCGATACAGAAGCGATGAGTGAGAGCGACGTCTACAAAGCAGCCATAGAGACCTACGGTGAGAACCTCAGTGATGGCGTCATCGCTCCTCTTTTGTATCTGCTCCTTTTTGGTCTGCCTGGCATCATCTTCTACAAAGCAGTCAACACCATGGACTCTATGGTCGGTTACAGAAGTGCCAAATATGAAAACTACGGAAAAGTAGCCGCAAAACTCGATGACGCCCTCAACTACCTCCCCTCGCGTTT
>JAYEHI010000104.1:0-2554 GCA_034659455.1 Campylobacterota bacterium
AGTGGTGGAGAGATAGCTATACCCCAACACTTTGCAGCTGAGGCAATAGGGCTTAAAACAACTCCAAATATGAACCCAGTCTTGCTAAAGTCTGGGGGAAACTCTAAAGCTCATGTAATTGTAAATGGAGTGAGTATTGCCGACAAAGATGTTCGTGAGTACTACCGAGAGATTAAAACCCTACAAAAGCCTGTAAAAAAAGCCTTCAAAACACTCCTCAAAGAGTACGATATGCTTGTAGCAGAAGGAGCTGGAAGTCCCGTTGAACTCAACCTCATGGACAAAGACCTCTCTAACATCTTTATCGCAGATGAGTTTAACACCAAGATAATTCTAGTTGCCGACATAGAGAGAGGTGGTGTTTTCGCTTCCATCTATGGCGTTTACAATCTGCTCCCTGAAAAACTCCGTAACAATGTTATAGGTGTTATAGTCAACAAGTTTCGAGGCGATAGTTCACTATTTGATGAAGGCATAGAGATCATTGAGAAGCGCTTTAAGATTCCTGTTCTTGGTGTTGTACCATTTAAGCCTTTTAACCTCGGTTTTGAAGATGCTCAATCTATGATGAACTACACTCAAAACAAACCAAACACCATACTTAGAGTTGGCGTTATAAAACTCCCTCACATCAGTAACTTTACCGACTTTGAACCACTTGTGGTTGATGAGGAGATAGAGCTTAGTTTTCTCTCCTCCCCAAGCCAGCTCAAAAGCTATGACCTCATCATACTTCCAGGAACAAAGAGAGTGGTGGATGACCTTGTGTGGTTAAGAGAAAATGGCTTTGAGAAATTCCTTGCCTCAAAAAAAAGCAGAGTGGTAGCGATATGTGGTGGTTATGAGATGATGTTTGAGAGCATCCTAGACCCTCTGAGTATTGAGTCTAAAAGAGTGGAAATAGAAGGCTTTGCAAGGCTTAAAGGCTCTGTAACATTTCAAGAAGAAAAAATTGTACAAAAAGGGTGCTATAACCTCTTTGGTATCATGTGTGATGGCTATGAGATTCACAATGGCATTGCAAAAAAACGTTGCAAAGAGTCCAAAAACCTCTATGGGACATTCATTCATGGACTCTTTGATAGCGATGCTCTACGAAAAAAGATATTTAGAGAGATAGACCCAAACTATAAGGGCTACAACTTTTTAGAATTCAAAGCAAAAGCGATAGCTGAGTTTGCTAAGCACATTGAGTCTCATATCAATATGGACTTTATTCAAAAGCTATAGAGTAAAAATAAACTGCTCTTATGTAAAGGAAAAAAATGAAAACATATAATATATTTACAGACGAACTAGACTCTCTGCCCCAAGGAAAAGCGGACTTTTTACTCGCCGCTAGTGTTACAAAAACTTGTGAAATAGAGGGCATAACACAGGCGGGAATTCCTGGCAAGATTGAACTCACTCCCACTCTGGATGCGGAGTTCATCACAACACAAAAGCTTTTTTCCATTCCAAAGCTTGCCCAAACACCATCGGGTGTTCCTACGCCAGCACTCATTACTCGTGCAGTAGAGAACTTAATCCCTTTTAGTGCTATAGAGATTTTAGACTTAGGTCTAGAAGTAAAATCCCAGCAGACAACACTACACGACTTTGACATAACACCCTCGGACTCCATAACTAACGGAGCAAAGATAAATGCTCAGGATATTTTCACAAAAGGCATGGCGTTTGGTAGAAGTTATGAGCTTAAAGGCTCATACCTTATTTTAGGAGAGTCAACACCTAGTGGCACGACAACTGCAACCGCATCGGCTTTAGCACTTGGGTATGAGTGCAGAGAGGACTTCTCCTCTAGTTTCTTAAACGTCCCCAACAGTGTCAAAAACGAGACTATAGACCAAGCACTCTCCCATATAAATGAAGAGATGAGCAGGTTTGAAAAACTCTCTTTTGTAAGTGATAACATGCTTATTTTCTGTGCTGGCTTTTTACTTGAAGCGAGTCGGCGTTTTCATGTGGTTCTTGCCGGTGGCACTCAGATGGCAGCTTGTTTACTCATCGCTGATGCCCTCAGAGAAGATGTACTTATGCGACTAAAGAGCGAGAACATCACTCTTGCGACAACCGCTTGGGTAGCCAATGATACACACTCAGATATCAAACACATACTAGAACAGCTCAGCTACACACCACATGCCATCTATACTGAGTTTAGTTTTGCAAACGCCGAGATACCAGTACTCAAAAAGTATGACGAGGGTGAAGCAAAAGAGGGAGTCGGAGCTGGAGCCGCACTCGCCTATGCAAATGCTAAGGGATTAACCAATAAAGAGCTATTAGAAGCTATAGAACTTATTATCTATATGATGTAGTTTTTAGATGTGCCTTTTATTAAAATCACCCTTAGGAATAGGCATCTTCACACCAGAATCTTTGAGTGCTCTATAGATCGCTATGTTTATTTCGCTCTGTGCTACAACTAGGTTATCGCCTAACCAGAAGTAGAGCTTAAACTCTAAGTAATACTCCCCAAAACCTTTCAAAACTGCCAGTGGTGCTGGATCGCCTAGTACGTCTTTGTGCGATAGAGCTATCTCTCTCATTA
>JAYEHI010000105.1:0-2531 GCA_034659455.1 Campylobacterota bacterium
CTCTCCATATCCCGCTTCTTTTACATAGTATGATTGTGAAATGCTTGGGATATCTATAACCGAAGGATCCATATCTACACCAAAACTAATACTAGAGAGCTTTACACCTCTAGTACCTACATAGGTATCACTATCAGTTTTAGAGTACTTTGCACCAGCACTTATGTAAAACTCCAAAGGAAGATCATGCATAAGCTTATACTCTGCTCCGACAATCTTGTCCTCTCTCTCTAAAACACCGTAGAGTTGTAGCATATTTAAAGAGTTAGAGTACATACTCACTCCATACTTCTCACTATGTCCAAGAGTAAATGTCGCACTCAAAGGCTCTCTTAAACGCGTATCGAAGTCTTGAAAATAACTCAGACCAAAGGCTCCATAATAATAACCACTCTGTAAAAAGGGGAGTCTCGCGTTTACAATAACACCACTATCTCGTGTATCCTCTCTACCGGATTTCTCTACAACACTGTAAGCTGAGAGTGAGTACTCTAAGAGGTATTGCGAGTTACTATACCCTGCCCCTGCTATCGTGATATTGGACTCATTTCTATTTACAAACAAATTTGCCGAGTTTTGAGATAGAGGATCTCCAAAGTTTACATTCAGACTACCAATAGTACTGCCATCGACACTCCCTACGAAAAAATCACTTCCGCTATAGTGCATATCTAGCATCGAGTAGTAGCTCTCGCTTAAGTCTATGTCATTACGATTCTTCTGTAACCCTTTAAGCTCCTTATACTCTCCATAGTACTCTTCATCTTCAAAAAATAGTCGTGTTTGATAGGGCTCTTCGTTTATCTTCTCTACACCGCTCTTTACGTAATAATAATCTTTTTCACTAATAGCGGCTATGAGAAGCTCATCATCATTTATAAGCCTAGCTTCGACAATATTATCTGCGCTACTTGCCCTCGTAACGACAGAGTCTTTTATGGAGTAGAGAGTTGAGCCTAACTCAGAGTTAGCCACAAAGTAAACGCGACCATTTTCGTCTACATCGCTCACAACTCCATAAAACCCTTCAAAAGATGTAAGTGGCGTTCTGTTTTTATAGAGTGTTCGTGTTTTTCCCTCTTGTTTGAAGTAGTAGAGATTATCGCTCTTGTCTATAATAACCGAGGAGTTAACTCTAGAGTAAAAACTCTTACCAACATAGAGCTGTGGCTGAGAAAATGAGGACTTCACATCAAAGTAAACCGCCTCTCCATCAGAGAGATAGCCTTGAACCATCTTAGACTCTGTTGACTCTTCTATCATCGCACGACTATCAAAAAGCCCTTGGTATACTCTAGTAGGTGAAGTAGCCCTACTTCCTTGTGTTAAGTACTTATCTTTAAGTTTTATGACTTTACCACCTATATAACTATCTCTAGTTTTACTAAGCTTTTGCATCTCTTTGTTGAGTACTACAAGTTCAGGAGCGCGAACGCCACTCTCGTTAGTTATAAAAAATATCTCATCATCAGAGTTACCAAGAGAGTAGAAGAACTGTGAAGAAGCTACAAGCTCACCCTCAGCTCTGACAAACTCTTTAGCTAACGCTTTATACTCATCTGCAAAACTCTCAAGCGAATCTTCAAAGTCTATACCGACTGCGTCATACATACTCGAGTTGGTAAGAAAGGGCCACCACCAATCCTCAGACTTGTACTTGAAGTAGGAGTTTAACTCTTTCATTCCATACTTTTGTGCCATATAAAGATTATAAAAACCACCTTGAATGTAGACTATCTCTCCATAGGGAAAAGCGATTTTAGAGTTATAGACATCACCTGACTCTATCTCTCCAGCCTCGGCTTGGAGTATCGTTTGAGCCTTGAGTCTTCCACTATAAAGCCTACCACCATTTCCATGCCACGACTCGTTTAGAACGGCGTTTCCCTCTAGCATAAAGGAGTTCTCCATCACATTTGGAACAGCGATAGGGATGAGAGGAAGGATAAAAGTACCGTTTCCTATGAGTGTATGTAGACCTTGCGAAACACGACTCCCTTTGACATTTACTTGATAGTTATGTGCAGTCTCATGAAATATAAGTGTGTTCAACCAAGAGGTACAAGTGAAGTAGTCAACCGTAGACGTCCCACCTATATAGTTTATCTGTCTGTTGTTTGGCCACTGAGTTGAGAAGCCATTGGCTATTTGGTTGTAGTCGGATATAAGCCCCACATAGAGAGTCTCATCTAAACGCCACCCATAAAAATCTCTATAATCTTCATGAAGGGGCGACTCAAGTGTAGCTGTCTGTTTAGCAAAAGGGAGATTATCCTCAGTGTAGATGATTTGAACATCATTTTGTTCGTCTGTGTGTTTATAGTAATCTTTGTCATGTGCTACAACAGAGTTTCCAGAGCTCAAAGAGCTGGGAATAAGATTCTGTTGTGCATAAAGAGAAGTGTGTAGAGAGAGAATCAAACTAAGAGAGATGAACTGATGTCGCATTATAATATCCTTAGGGAATATTATACACTCTCTAAGCACTAAGCTTTCTGTTTTTTTGCAATATACTCTGCAGTTGGTGCATC
>JAYEHI010000106.1:0-12408 GCA_034659455.1 Campylobacterota bacterium
CATCTGTTCATACTCAGCCGTAATGATTTGACTTCTTGAGTTTATCACGTCGTTTTGAGAAGAGAGAAGATCTAGGAGTGAACGACGTCCAAGATCGTACTCCTCTTTATAGAGCTCTAATGTTTTTTCTGAAAACTTAGAGTATTCTCTAAGGTCCTTTAGTTGTAGACCGACCATTTTATAGGCATTCCACGAGAGGTCAAGTCCCTCTATCACTTGGCGTTTAAGATCGCGTTTTATCTCTATCTCTTGGTTGATTTTGCTGAGATCTTTTTGTACATTTGCACTATCTGCCCCACCATTAAAGAGGTTGTAGTTAAGTACTATACGAGCTTTAAAACGATCATCTGGATTGTCAAACCTATTGTCAGTTTGAATATCATTATATGACTGAGAAACTTCTAAGTCTATAGTAGGATAGTACTCTTTTTCATGCTGTTTCCAAAGTGCTTGAGCACCTTTAATGTTGTATCTAGAGACAAGAAGAGAGGGGTTATGGTTTATTGAGTAAAGCGCAGCTCTCTCTATACTCTCTGGCATCGGAATATTCATCTCTGGTTTTTGCATATTTGCCACGTTTGGCATACGACCTAAAATACGTCTAAAGTTAAACTCTGTATCTAATGCATTATTTTTTTGAACAGTGAGGTTTGAGCGAGCAAGAGAGAGGGCAGCCTCTATCTTTTTTACTTCAGAATCAGTCGTTAGCCCTGAGTCATAAAGATCTTTCACTTTGTTGTATATACCTTCATTTATCTGAACATTCTCTTGAGCGGTCTGTGTCAACTCATGTGAACGAAGAACATTTAGATAAGCGTTTGTCATCTTAAATGCTATGTCATTGCTTTTTTCTACATAGTTATATGCCGCAGCTAGTATTCTAGCTTCTTGATAATCAACCTTGCTCATTGTTCCAAAACCATCAAAAAGATTTTGAGTCAGTTTGAGTTGCGTCTCATAGTTGCCATACTCTTGATCTACTACCGTATGCTTCCAGTCATCATTGCCATCAGATTTAAGATTTCCTGCATCTGTATAACCGACTGAAGCGCTTAAGTCCAGCTTTGGATAGTACTCAGACTCTGCGATATTGAGATCTTGTTGTGTCGCTCTATAGTTTTTAAGTCTCTCCTGAACCACTGGGTTCGTGTTCATCGCTTCCACTACACTCTCTTTAAGTGTCAAAGCACTTAATGAAGAGTAAAGAGGGGCCATTACAAACATAGAAACTAGTAATATTTTCTTAAACATAATTGTGTGCCCTTAAAAAAGTTTAATATTTTGATAGTATATCGGCATAATGTATCTAAGTAGTGAGTTTTATAACTAAAATTTACAATTAATATGCATTTATAGAATCAAAACTCCATTTATGTGTTTGTTAAGTCTTTCTTATTTATAATAATGTATAAACCATCACTGAGGGGTAGTTATGTTTGTATCATCCTACAATACGTATATAGCTAATAATTCAAACTCAAAAACTTCTGAGCAAAAAAGCGAGATCGTTAAAAAACCCACTTCCTCGTTTCAATCAGAACTTCTAAAATCAGCTCCTAAAGATGTGATAACCCAAACTAAACTTCCACTTAATTATGTATCAAACTATAAAGCTTTGCACAATAGACAAAAACTAGAGGGCCAAGAGCTAAATCAAAATCCCGCGAAAATGAACTTTAGTAAAATAAGCTCTATGAGTAGTGCACAGATAGCTTACAGTGACAATACAAAAACATTCTCACTCATTCAAAAACCAAAACAGACTATAGACCAAACACCAAAGCTAGATAAAAATCTCCCAACTCCCGCTCAAGAGGTGCAAGAGAATTTTTTGAAAAACAAAATGGTAAACACCTATATAGCGAATGAAAACTACTACCGTGTCACTGCTTAATCCTCTAACCATGCCTCGCTTTTAATCACTCTGCCATCACAAAACTGCTTCAACTTGTAAGCCGAACTACAAACGCCATCTTCTAACTCCATAATAGCAACTTGAAGAATCTTTTTACATTTTTTAGGGATATCAAAATGCCCTTTCATCCCCGTAAGAAACTGCTTTATAGGAACTGCCTTATCCATCCCTATGACATTGTCTCGACACCCTGTTAGCCCTATGTCGGTTAGATAAGCAGTCCCTTGAGATATCTGAAAATCATCCGTACTTACGTGAGTATGTGTACCGATGATACCACTCACCTTGCCTTGAAGCATCATCATAAGAGCACGTTTCTCACTTGTAGCCTCTGCATGAAAGTCTACAAATATATTTTTAACACCCTGCTCTTGTAACACTTGAACTGATTTGAGTGCGCATCTAAAAGCATTATCGGTATAAGGCATGGAGAAGTGCCCCATTAGGTTTAAAACAGCTATCTTCTCACCATTTACTTCATAAGTTTTGCATCCAGTTCCTGAGACCTCTTTCGGGTAATTATGTGGACGAAGTATCTCATGTGTATCAAAGAGAGGGACTATCTCTTTTTTATCCCAAGAGTGATTGCCACCACTCATCACATCTATGCCGTAACCAAAGAGTTCGTTAGCATTACGAGTTGTAAGCCCAAATCCATGAGATGCATTCTCATAATTTACGATGACAAAGTCTAGTTTATGCTCTTCTCTTATGGTTTGCAGATGTGCTTTAAGCATATCACGACCCGGACGACCTACTACATCGCCTATAAACGCTATTTTCATATTTTGATCTCTATTTTTTGAAATTATAGCCAATTTCTAGTTCACATATTAAATATCATCTTAAGTTATATAAGTTATAATTTTAACATATCAAACTCAATGAGGTTATTTATGAAACAGTTCATGCTTTTACTCCTACTTTTAACAATATCTTATGCAAACAATAAAACACTCCGCTATGCACCAAACCAAGAGTGTAAAACTTGTCATCCAACCATCTACGATGAGTTTCATGGCTCTATGCATGCAAACTCCACCCCGCAAAAAGACCCCATCCATAACTCTGTTTGGGCAAAACACCCTCAAAACCTTAAACAAGAACGCTACGGCTGTGGGAAGTGTCACACTCCAGTCGCCGATGATTTAGGAAGTATGAAAACCAAGGGTAAAAAAGCTCTGCCTATGATGGACAATCCAACACACCAAGAGGGCATTAGCTGCGCTTACTGCCACCGTATAGAGAGTATAGATCTTCATCCAAAACACAACACCAATATAATGAATGAGAATGAAAAAGAGTACTACTCCGCTTCAAAGTCAAAACACCAATCTCCTTTTCATGGGATAATCCGAGAAAAAAATGAGCATATCATCAACGGAAATGTCTGCATTGGGTGTCACTCTCATAAGATGAACAAACATAAACTCAATGTCTGCTCTACAAATATAGACAACCAGATGGATGGGGCAAACTGTGTGAGTTGTCATATGCCTAAAGTAGCTGGAAGTGTTTCTTCATTAAACGCCACACCACAACACACTTTTCATGGTTTTGCTGGAAGTCACTTTCACTCTGAGATGCTAACTCAGTATGTAGACCTCTCTATGCTTCGTCAGATAGATAACTTTATAATTAATATCGATAACCGTACATCCCATGCTCTTCTTCTACACCCTCTACGTCAAGCAGTTTTAAAAGTATCTGTTACAAGAGGGGAAGAGACTATAAAACTCAAAGATGAAATTTTTGTACGAGTCATAGGACACAATGGTAAACCCGCTATGCCATGGAAAGCTTCGACTACACTCAAAGATACTATGATTCAAGCAAATGAGAAGAGAAGTATTGAGTACAGTTTCAAAATTCAAAAAGGCGATAGAGTCGATGTAGTTTTAGGATGGTATCTTGTAAACCCAAAAGCTATAAAAACTCTTAAGCTAGAAAATGAAAAAGTCGCTACTGAGTTTACAGAGTTTAAAAAGAAGAGCTTCTCTTTTTAAGCTCGTTTATTATAACACCTTTGGCTTGTTATTTCTTAGATAAAAAAGAGTAGTTTTGATAATGTCATCATCATCTTTACTCTCGGACTTAAGAGTCTCTTTTGAGTCGTTCATATATGTAAAAGTCACATTTTGCCCATAATTACTTATGCTTTTTATCTTTTTCTCTAGACTAAGTAGTTTGATAACCATCAACTCAAAGAACTGTTTAGTAGGCATATCCAACTCGCCAAACCTATCGATAAGCTCCTCTTCTATCTCATAAATCTCAGCTGCCTCTTCACATAAAGAGAGACGTCTATAGACATCTAAGCGCAGTCTATCTTCTTTGACCACCTCATCACTGATATAAGCTGATATAGTGAGTTTTATGTCTACTTTTGCACGTTCGCCCTCTTTAGTGTTAGAGAGCTCTTTGATGGCGTCTTCAAGCATTCTAAGATAGAGAGAATACCCAATATTTTTTATATGCCCACTCTGTGCGTCTCCGACAAGATTACCCCCACCACGAATCTCTAAATCGTGATGCGCTAAAACAGAACCAGAACCTAAAAAGGAGTTAGACTCTAGGGCAAGCAGGCGCTTCTTAGACTCATCAGTAAGCATCTCTTTGTTTTTAACGATAAAGTATGCAAATCCCTCTATACTACCACGACCAACACGACCGCGGAGCTGATGCAGGTCAGCTATACCAAATCTATCCGCACCATCAACAAGTATCGTATTTACATTTGGCATATGAATCCCTGATTCGATGATAGAGGTCGCTATCATTAGGTCATACTCCCCAGCTTCAAACTTCAACAGCTCTTTTTCTGTCTCAACTGCGGAGATTTTTGAGTGAAGCATAACCACCCTCAAGTCTGGAAGTAGAGCTTTGAGTTCTCCTAGTTTTATAGGCATATGGTCTATGGAGTTGTGTACATAAAAGACCTGTCCACCACGACGAAGCTCTCTTAAAATAACCTCTTTGATAAGCTTCTCTTCATACTCTTTGACAAAAGTTCTCACCCCTTGGCGTTCACTCGGTGGAGTAAGTAGCTGAGACATTGTTTTTATAGAACTCATAGCTTGATTGAGTGAGCGAGGAATAGGAGTCGCTGACATACTTAAAAGGTGAACATTATGATACAACTCTTTTATCTTCTCTTTTTGTTTCACCCCAAACTTATGCTCTTCATCGATGATAACAACCCCGAGTTTTTTAAACTCTAAACCAAAAAGAGCATGCGTTCCTACAACTGTATCTATCTCACCAGAAGCGAGACCTTTTATGATGGCATTTTTATCTTTTGTAGATACAAATCTATCAAGCTTCGCATATCTTATACCAAGATTACTAAAACGCTCATCCAAAGATCGGAAATGCTGTGCGGAGAGCAGAGTTGTCGGGACTATAAACGCGGATTGATACCCCGATTTGTATGCGGCATAAATGGTGTTGAGTGCTATCTCTGTTTTACCAAAACCAACATCACCGCTAAGCAGTCTATCCATAATATTTCCAGCACTCATCTGAGTGAGAATCTCATTTACACTCTGTGTTTGGTCATCTGTGTACTCAAAACCTGAGAGTTTTTGAAACTCTTTAAGTTCTTGTTTTGCTAAGTTGATTTTAGGGGCTTTAATAAGTGCTCGAGCAGCCGCTGTATTTACAATTTGACCTGCTATCTCTAGGAGGCGTTTTCGTACCTTAGCTTTGAGCTTACCAAAGCTCCCTTTTCCAAGTCTATCAAGAACTGGAGTTGAACCACCACTTGCAATGTAACGATCTATATAGTCAAGGTTTTCAACAGGCAGAAGTATCTTGTCATCACCAACATACTTTACAACGATAAAGTCTTTCACACCACCAAGTATCTCAGTCTGCTCTATCCCCTCAAAAATACCAACCCCATAATCTTCATGAACAACATAATCACCAGACTTAAGATCATCTAAGAGTATTGAGCTTTTTCTACGACGATGTTTTTTGTCTGCCTTGTTTAGAGATATTATCACCTCATCTGGTGTAATAATATTTAAAATGTACCCTGCGTTTACGACTTCTATATTTGAGCTGTCATAAATGCCAGCTTGTTTGAGTGTAGCTCTGTTTGCTGCTATAATAGTTATTTTTTTATCTTTATGTGCTTTTAAAAGTAACTCGACATTTGCGACAACAAGCTCTTTTATATCATCATTCTCTTCTAATATTTCCAGATTAAAAGAGTCTCTTGATAATTTTGGGGCATTTATTCCATAGGCGTCTTTTAAAAGGTCATCTAAGTTTCTTGAGAGTTTTACACTCTTGCCTTCCATAAAGTTGTCTGCATTTTCATCTAAGTGCCAAAGCCCCAAAGAGGAGACATCTTGAACCAAAGCATCAAATTCGCTCGACTCTATTTTTTTGTTTAAACTGTTATACTGCTCCTCGTCAAGAGAGTAAAAAGCACTTGTTATCTCAACTCTGTCTAATTCATCCTTGAGTGTTCTTTGCGTTTCAAGCTCAAACTCTTTTATCTGCTCTATCTCGTTGTCAAAAAGCGATACTCTATAGGGGTGCTTAGTATGTGGCACAAAGATATCTAAAATATCTCCACGAAAAGATATTTCACCCTCAACTTGTACCATATCAACAAAATTATATCCCCAAAAGAGCATTTTTTCTTTAAATTCATTAAGCTTTATCGTCTGACCAAACTCCAAAGAAGTTGACTCTAATAGTTCTGGTTTTGGAAGATGAAAGAGTAGTGTTTTAAGAGGAGATAATACCAAAGGCTTATTTTTAGCTCTGTAGTAGTGGCGTAGAGCACTAAAGAGCTCATGGAGTTCCTCTTTATAAGAGCGAAGATCATCTCCATAAGAGGCTCTAAAGTCTGGAAATAGCAACACCTCTCGTTTAAAGTAACGAGCTACACTTTGTAAATACTCTGTCTCTTTAGAGTCTTCGCATATCAAGATATCTAGGGGCTCATTTGAGCTTGTTTTAAAGTAGTTGTAGAGTGCTGTTTGCGTCATTTAACTTCTGGTTTTGCAAGTTTAGGGTTTGCTTCTTTGACTATCGAGTTACCCTCAAAAACACCTTTGGACTCTATAACAAGTTCACTTGAACTTATCTCTCCGCTCACATGACCATGTGCTTTAATCTCAACAATCTTAGCGTCGATGCTCCCCTCGACATATCCTTGAACAACTAATCTCTCCGTAGTTACAGTCCCTTTTATATGCCCATTTTTGCCAATGTTTACCTCTTTAGAGGATTTTATCATACCATCGAGCTCACCATCTATATAGAGATTGCAAGAGAGCTCTAACTCTCCTTTGAGTTTTGCTCCGGCTGTGATGATTGTTGTGTTTGAGTTGGCTTTTGCACTCTCAGGTGTGTCGTTCCCGTTATTAAAGATTGCCATGGTATTTTCTTCTCCTTTGTAAATATTTCGTCATAGTTTTGCTGTGTCCATTTTATAAAATTATATGGATTCACTGCCCGATGGATAAAGCGAATCTCATAGTGTAGATGTGGTCCTTGACTCTTTCCACTATTACCAGTGTAGGCAATTAGCGTGCCTTTTTTGACAAATTTTCCCGATTTTACCACAGTTTTCTTTAAATGTCCGTAGTAACTTTTAAAACCAAACGAGTGCTCAAGAATAACCAAAGTCCCAAAACCGCTCTTCTTGTGGTACCCCGACCACTCTACTATACCATCAGCACTTGCATAAACAGGTGTCATCATCTTAGCTTTCATGTCACTTCCACGATGAAACTCCCGTTTTTTAAGTAAAGGGTGCATTCTGTAACCAAACTTACTTGTTATACCGTGGTACTCTATGGGTGAGCCATTTGGGATGAGTTGCATTAGTACCGCTCTGTGTTGCGAATCTAGTTTTGTTGCGACAACCCTCTCTTCTAGAGAGCTTTTGGCTAGTGGCTTTAGCCCGATAAGTTCTTCTATCTCTGAGAGAGAGTCCGAAAGTGTATCCAACTCTTTTTTCTTAAAATCTAATCTACTTTGAGTGTTATTCATACTTTTTTGAAGTTTTTCGTTATCTGTTTTGAGGCTCTCTAAGTCACTCTCTATCACTACTTTTTTCTGCTCCGCTTCATCCACGCTTTCGTTAAGATATAAGATGGTTCCAACCGCTATAAAAACTAGAGTCAAAACAAATCCCAAGGCGTAAGCAATCGCTTTTTTCACTAAGTGGTGGACATTAAACTGCTTTACTCCGTTGTCATCATGTATGGTTACTGTGAAGTGATTATTCATCATAAGCCTTTAAAAAAGCTTCCGCTACACTAAATGATCCAAAAACAAGGTACTCTTTATCACTCTGTATCTTTTGAAACATCTTATACTCTATATCTAACGTTTGTAATGTCTCCCTCATGATATCTAGCGACTCGGCTCTCTCATCTTCTATGAGTATAATCTCTACGTCGTTAATTACTGGTTTTAGAGTTGCTAGGATTTCCTTATACTCTTTATCTTTAAAACTATTGTATATAAGAGTTCTTTTACTCCCTTTTAAAGAGTCCTGTATAGATTTTGCGGCTAAGGCGTTATGTCCAACGTCTAGCAAGACGTTTTCGCTCAAGGGAGTTAGCCTCCCAAAGAGTCTACTGTTACTAAAATCTTCAACTTCATAACTTATGTCCAAACTCTTCAGAGCGCTTATCGCTAAGCCTAGATTCTCTTTAAGGTACTCTGGGAGCTTATTGTTTTTTGAGATTATTTCTATTTTATCTCTATCTTCTTGCTTTAAATACCTGCTATGCTTTTCAAAAGGGAGAGCTCTCTCTTTTGCTAAAGCATCTGCTACGTTAAAGACCTCTTCATTTTTTTGTTCAGAGAGTATGGCCCTCTTTTGTACGGCTCTAAGTTTTGTAGTCGCTATGCTTTTTATATCATTACCTAAAAAAGCTTCATGATCTAGAGATATAGGGGTGACAAGTGTGAGAATGTTTTTAAAGACTGCAGTAGCATCGTGCTCTCCACCTAGTCCTGCCTCTAAGACGATATAATCCATATCTTGAAATATATACACAGCCAAAAGTGTTGTATACTCAAAGTAGCTCAATGAGTCTGCATCCTCTTTACTTAAAAGAGACAAAAGCTCCTCATGAGCTCTGTTTAAAAGAGCGTCACTCACATCAGATCCATTTAGCCAAATACGTTCATTGAAGTTCAGTATATGGGGTGAGGTGTAGTGCCCTACTTCATACTTTTTAGCCCTCAGAGCCGAGGCTAAAAACCTACCTGTCGTTCCCTTACCATTTGTACCGACAATATGAATTATTTTAGGGATTTTTATATGCTCTTTTACACTCTCGTAAATGCGAGGCATACGAGTATAGTCTATCTTGTCGTAGTAGAGAGGCTTAGCATTTAAAAAAGTCTCTAACACGGTTACTTTTTACTCTCCACTCTATTTCTCCCACTTGTTTTTGCGATATAGAGATACTCGTCAGCAGAGTTTATAGTCGCGCTTAAAGAGAGATGGCTCCTTCTCTCACTCACTCCAGAACTCACAGTCACATTAATGCGTTTTCCTTTATACATAAAGCGAGCACTCTCTACATGTTTACGAACTTTTTCTGCAAACATAACACCACCTGCCGTATCTGTCTCGCTCAGCAACGCTAAAAACTCCTCTCCTCCATAACGACCCACTACGTCAACTGTTCGACACTCTTTTTTGAGTATCTTTGCAAAAGCGGATAGAACAGCGTCTCCCGCTTCATGACCAAAAGTATCATTCACGTTTTTGAACTTATCAAGATCAAACATTATGACCGAGAAGTTTCTCTCATAGCGCTTAAACTCAGCCTCTTTCATCTCCATAAAATCATCTAGTGCACGCCTGTTATAGAGTTTAGTTAAAAAATCCTCTTTAGACTCTTTTTTCGCCTCTTTGAGTTCAGCCTCAAGTTTACGAACTTTTTTTGAAAGCGCACTTACTTCCCCACTATGACTTTTTAGGTCTTTACTTAAAAGCTGTGTATTTTCTTCTAATGCTACAGCTATCGTATAGAGTTTTTTATGTGCTACTTTGAAGTTACTTGTTGAAGATTCAGAGTAAGATTCTAACTCTTTTTTGATATCTTGAATCTCTTCATTAGAGCTATCTGATCTCTCTATCATATCTATGAGACGCAGGCTAAGTTTATCTAAAACACCATCTATAGACTCTATCATCTCTTTCACGCTATCTTTATCAAGTGCAATACGAAGGGATATAGCGTCTTTTATCTCTTTTTCTATGCTTTGGCTCTCTAATAAGCTTGGATTATGACGAATTTTTTCACTCAGATTGGCGATAGTGTCGTTTACACTTGAAGCTATGGATGGTACAAAAGAGGATATTAAAAGTTTTGAAATTTGGTGCAAGTCCGCACTTGTCTCTAAACTTAGAGAGCTCGACCTCTTTAAACTACTGATGCTTTTTTGCAAATCTTCTGTATCAAGAGTGCCCATCTCCTTAAGAGTCAGTAAAAAGCTATCATCATAAGTGGTCAAAAAATTCACCCATCTCTGCCTAAAGGAGTCTATCTGATCAGCTTTTGCACCAGCATTGAGTATCTCAATGGTACTCATCGCTAATTCGGATGCCTCTTTATTGTGTAGCACTTCTATAGCTTGGAGCACTCTTTTACTTAGAAGAGTATGAGACTCTAGCAACTCTGAGATCTGAGTAGGGTTTGTACGATTGAGTTTAGCGATGACAAAGCGAACAAACTCATGAGTAGTTTTAATATTGTAGTTTTTGAGGTCTTTGGCAAACTCTTTATTGAGCGTGGATTTATACTTATCCAAGTAAGAGCAATCTTCTACGTTTATCTTCGCTTTGGTGGCTTCTTTGCAAAAAGCTTCAGTATAAAAGTCTGGAGTCAACTGTTTACCCTCTGCTTTTAATCTTTTGACAGTGTTTGAAACTATAGCTTGAATTGTCATATCTACTCCTACTTTATTCGTGAACCCTCTGCTGATACTTGAGCTACAAATGATGAAATTGCCTTGATGGAACTAAACTTAATAGCATCAAATCTCTCTTGATCTGTAAATACCGCATTTGGAACAACAGAGAAGTCATAATTACCTAGTGAGGTGTAATTCTTTTTCATTGTTTTTGATATGCGAGTAATCTTCATGTTTATTGTAGCACGATATGAGATAACAAAACCATTGTCATTATACTGAAGAGGTACATAAATAGGTTCTGAAGTGCTTATATCAAGATGTGTGTCGGCATATTTTCTATCGCTTATAGAAGCATGAAAAATATCTACAACTGCTTGATCGACGGCATCTTTAATGATAACACTGTTTTGAGGATCTTCCATCGAGACGACTACGCTAGTGCTAATTTTTTTTCCAAGCACTTCTCTTACGTATTTTGCACTTGGTTTGTATCCACAGTTACTTAAACTTAGAAGAAAAACTGTTAAAAGTAAAAGCTTTACAAACTGTGTATACATTTTAAACTAGCCTTTAACTACTAAGTTTACTAGTTTTTTAGGAACAACTATCTCTTTTACTATGTTTTGTCCCTCAAGCCATTTTTTAACAACCTCTTTTGCTGATGCTATGATCTCTTCATTTGAAGCGTCATTAGCCACTTCAACTTCTCCACGGCGTTTTCCGTTGATAGAGATACCAAGTGTAACACTGTCTTCAACAAAAACCTCTTCTAAAATCTCTTGTTTTGAGAGGTTATTGAGTGAGAAGTAGTTTTGAGATATCTCCCAACAAGTATGAGGAATAATCGGCTCCATAATAGAGCTAAGTATCCAGTAACCCTCACTCCATACATCACTATTTTTTTGTGCATTTAGTGCATTAAGAGCTTCCATTACACCTGCTATAAGTGTGTTAAAAGTATAACGTTCACCATACACTTCACGTGAGCGCTTGAGTGCTTCATAGACTTTCTTACGAGCAAGTTTCTCTTCTTTGTTTAATGTGCTGTGGTCAATAACTGGTTTAGTATCAGTTGCGACAACATTTGAACTTCTATCAAAGAAACGTTTTATAAACTTATGAGCTCCCTCAACAGCACTGTCATTCCACTCTAACTCTTGAGTTGGTGGAGCGGCAAAAAGTATAAAGAGTCTCGCTGTATCAGCACCATACTTAGCAATGATAGCATCAGGGTCGACTGTATTTCCTTTAGACTTAGACATTTTTGCCCCATCTTTAAGAACCATACCTTGTGTTAAAAGTCTATCAAAAGGCTCATCAAACTCTAAGTAGCCTAAATCACGGAACACTTTTGTAAAAAATCTTGCATAGAGTAGGTGAAGTATCGCATGCTCAATCCCACCAACATAGTGATCAACACCCATCCAGTACTTCATCTCTTCAGGTGTAAACGCTGCTTTTTCTAGTGTCTCAGGAGATGCACAAAAACGCAAAAAGTACCAAGAGGACTGAACAAAAGTATCCATAGTGTCAGTTTCACGTACTGCATCTTTACCACAAGATGGACAAGCACAGTGTTTCCAAGT
>JAYEHI010000107.1:0-2496 GCA_034659455.1 Campylobacterota bacterium
TATAGCAAGAAATGAGAGTCGTGGGGCTCACTTTAGAGAAGATTTCGATACACGTAATGACGAAGAGTTCTTAAAACACACTATGGCTTACATGGATGAAAGTGGTGATATTAAACTTGATTACATGGATGTAGTTCTTGGTAAACATGAACTTAAAGCTAGAACTTACTAGGTAAAGGGGAGAAACTTATGAGTGAACATACAATTACAACACAAAAAGTCAACTTCAAAGTATTTCGTTTTAATGCTGATGAAGATTATCTTCCATATTATGAAAACTATGAGATGGAAGTAACTTCAGAAGAAGTTGTTTTAGATATATTAAACAGAATCAAATGGGATCATGATGGTAGTTTTTCATACAGAAGATCATGCCGTCACGGTATCTGTGGAGCATGTGCTATACAAGTAAATGGACGTCAAACTCTCGCTTGTAAAGAGAGCATGACTAATATGATTGAAACTTTTGGAAATGAGCTTACTATTGAGCCTCAAAGCAAAAAAAGATCTGTGAAAGATATGATTATAGATAAGGGAGATTTTTGGGAGAAACACGACGCTGTGAAGCCTTACCTTATTTCTGATGTTGAAGAGCATCCAGAGCATGAGCATATTGTAACTCCTCAAGAGGCTGAAGAACTCAATGAAGCTGACCTCTGTATCCAGTGTGGTGCTTGTCACTATGCTTGTCCAGTTGTTGAAATCAACGAAGACTACTTCGGTCCTGCTGCATTTGCAAAAGCATACCGTTTTGAAGCTGATGTTCGTGATGATGCACATGTTAGTAGACTCCAAGATCTCCATGCAGAGAAACAAGGTGTTTGGGACTGTGTTAAGTGTATGGAGTGTGCAGAAGTATGTCCTAAAGAGGTTGACCCTATTAGTAAGATTACTTCTCTTCATAACATGCTATTTCAAGAGGGAGTTGCAACTTCAAATGTCGCGACTCGTCATGCTGTTGGATTTAAACACTCAATCGCAAGAAATGGTGTACTTGACGAGGGTGGCTTAGTACTCTACTCTGAAGGTCCTAGCATTGTTAAACATATTCCAGTTGCTGCGAAAATGTTTATGAAGGGTAAAATTGTTCCACCATGGGGCATCACAAAATCTGAAAATCTTGATGAGATTAAAAAACTAGTTAAATCATCATCAACTGCAAAGTTCTAGGGAGTAGAAGAATGGAAAAATTAAGATACGCACTTTTTACTGGTTGTACTGCTAAACAGAGTACTCCTGAGCAGTATATGTCAACTATGGCAGTTGCTGAGAAATTAAACATAGAACTAGTAGAACTAACAGAAGCTTCATGTTGTGGAGCTTCTCACTTACAAGATTATGATGACTTTTTATCTTTAGTTCTAAACGCTAGAAATATCGCTTATGCAGAGAAACATGGTCTCACTATGGTAACTATCTGTAATACTTGTCAACTCAACACTGCAATGACTAAACACCGTTTAGATAACAATGAAGAGCTAAAAGCAAGAGTGAATGAAAAGCTAGAAGAAGTTGGTTTAGAATACAAGGGTACTTCACAAATTACTCACTTCCTATATGCTATCATTGATGATATAGGACTTGATAAGATTAAAGAGATGGTTGTTACTCCTCTTAGCCAGTTCAATATTGCACCATTTTATGGTTGTCACAATATCCGTCCTTCTGAGCTTCAAAACGAGTCTCACAAGACTCCAGAGAATGCATACAATCCTAACTCATTAGATGATTTAATTATCGCTTGTGGTGGTCAAAATGTTGATTACACTGAGAAAAACAAATGTTGTGGATTCCACGCTGAGCTTCAAGCTCCTCACACTGCTGCGATGCTCACTGGTAACGCCATTGCGGGTGCAATGGATGGTAATGCAGACTGGATGGTAACACCATGTCCACTCTGTCACCTTAAACTTGACACGCAAACACACCATGCTTCTGAAGCTATAGGACGTGAAGTAGCACTTCCTGTTCTTCATATGCAACAGATGCTAGGTCTAGCACTAGGTTGTGATCAGAACCTACTAGGTATGAAACACCACCTTACTAAAGTAGACTTTGTTTAGTCTACCCTTCAACTCCCTTTCTTCTAGTTCCCATGCTCTGTATGGGAACTCATATATCACTTAAATGGAATCAAAATGTCTGACTCAATAGAAATAATATCGTGGAATGTCAATGGAATACGTGCTGTAGCCACCAAAGAGGCTCTTAAATGGATAGATGAACGCCAAACGGACATCTTATGTCTCCAAGAGATAAAAGCACTTCCCGAGCAGATACCAGACTCTCTGTTTGAAAAAGAGTATAGTGAACTTTATGTTAACTCAGCCCAGAAGAAAGGCTATAGTGGAACGGCTACTTTTAGTACCTTAGAGTCCGATGAAAACTCTACAGCAAACCATATCGACACTATGAATGAGGGTAGAATTGTAGAGACTCACTATGATGATATAGTCCTTTTTAATATCTACTTCCCAAATGGTCAAAAAAACCAAG
>JAYEHI010000108.1:0-2493 GCA_034659455.1 Campylobacterota bacterium
AGTATTAAAGATAAGGGGATAGGAATTGCAAAAGAAGATCAAGAGAAAATTTTTGAACTTGGACAGATAGATGCTAAAGCAAGTAGGTCTTATGAAGGGGCTGGTTTAGGGTTGAACTTAGCACGTAACCTACTCAAGGTGATGAAAGGAACCATTAAAGTCAAAAGTATACCAAATAGAGGCTCTATGTTTACGATAGAAGTCCCAATAAAAGGAGAATAGATGTCTACACTCAAAGCAATGGTAAAATACGCTAAACATTTAAAGGTCCTTTATGTAGAAGATGATTTAGATTTAGTGCAAACAAATAAGGATTTGTTTGAAAATTATTTTTTTAGTTTAGATATCGCTCATAATGGGCAAGAGGGATTGACGCAATACCAATACTTTTATGAGTCTAATAATGAGTATTATGATTTAGTGATTTCGGATATTAATATGCCTCTTATGAATGGTATAGAGATGATAACTGAGATACTTAAAGTTCATGATATGCAATCAACAGTAATAATCAGCGCACATAACGAGAGTCAATACTTATCTAGTGCTATCGACCTTGGAGTGAACGGTTTTCTTACTAAACCGATGAAAACCAACAAGCTAGTTGACGTACTTTATAAGGTTTCACAAGCTATAAGCGATCACAAATTTGTTAATGAGCATATTCATACGATAGAAGATCTTAACATGAAATTAGAAGAGCAAAATAGAGAACTCATAGCAAAAAACAGTGAACTCGAAAAATCATTTCGTATGCTTGATACTATGGTAAATAAAGAGCAGATATCTCATCCTCCTAAAAAGGAGATACCATTCAATAAGATAAGTGATGAAGACGCTAAGATACAAGAGCAAATTGAATATTTAGTCAACGATGATTTGCCAGAATTGATGGAAATTCATGAAAATCTTGATGTTACAGTCATAGAGATAATCAACAGTATCGAGCAAATTGACATCTATAGTCTGCCAAATTTAATTAAGGGATTTCAAAAATACGCTTCAATCCTCTCTTTTTATAGTTTCTTTGATGAGCTATCGGGTGTGATGAAAGGTTTTGCCATTACTTTACAAGAGAACCAATTACCCAAGAATACCGAAACAATAGAGGGTATATTTATGTTACTAGAGAGCTTTATGTATGTGCTTGGTAAGTGGCAAAATGATTTAGCTTTAGGTGATAAAAAGAAAATAAACTCTTTAGATGCTTCAATGATAAGCGATATGAATACTATTACAAATATGTGGACCCAAAAAGAAGAAGAAGCTACAGAAGAAGATTTAGACGATATATTTGATTTTTAAGTATATGAAAGTATAATCTTTAGACTAAAAACATACTAAATGTATTTTCAATAAAGAGAGACTTTTTCATGAGCAAAACCGTTACCGTTATAGATACTTTTGGCTTCTTTTTTAGAAGCTTTTATGCACTCCCACAACACTTAAAAAACAAAGATGGCTTTCCTACTGGGCTTTTGACGGGATTTACCAATTTTATATCTACTCTTCAAAAAGAGCACGATAGCGACTATATCATTTTTGCCATAGATACAAAGGGAGATACCTTTAGAAACGAGATAGATCCTAACTACAAAGCAAACCGTTCAGCTCCACCACCAGAACTCTCAATGCAACTTCCAGTGGCGATAGAGTGGATAGATAAGATGGGTTATAAAACACTTGGTATGAGTGGATATGAAGCTGATGATATGATAGCTACAGTTACACACCTTGCAAAAGAGCAAGGCTACAAGGTAAGAGTAGTCTCTCACGATAAAGATCTTTACCAGCTTATAGATGATGATAGGGTAACTATAGTTGATGCCATCAAACGCAAGAGTGTAAATGAAGCCGCTTGTTATGAAAAGTATGGCGTTACGCCTAAGCAGTTCATAGACTATCAGTCTATTTTGGGAGATAGTGCAGATAATGTTCCTGGCGTTAAGGGAATTGGAAAAGTTGGTGCTGAAAAACTTCTCAAAGAGTACGGTACACTTGACAACATTTATGCAAATGTAGAAGAGGTAAAAGGTGCAAATCAGAAGAAACTTATAGCTTCTAAAGAGCAGGCTTACATGTCTAAAGAGCTTGTGACACTAAAACCTGATGTATTTGATGCTATAGACTTTGAAGAGTATAAGATGGATGTTGAAAATCCATTTTTAAATATATATGATGAGTTGGTTAAGTATGAGCAAAACGCCGTTCTTCGTGTCATCCATGCAAAAAATCAAGTAAGTGACTCTAAACGCGAGAGTGTAGCTAAGAGTGTTCAGCCAGTTGAAGAGGAGGATTATGGCGTTAAGTTGGAGTTTAAAGCAACGCTTATCACGGACGCTAGAGAGTTAAATGCCATCTTAGATAGTTTCACTCCAGATACCGTAGTGGCGTTTGATACGGAGACAACAGGACTTGATTATGAAAATGACAAGCTCGTAGGCTTTAGTTTTTGTACAAATGAGACAGAAGCTTATTATGTTCCTTTTGCTC
>JAYEHI010000109.1:0-2469 GCA_034659455.1 Campylobacterota bacterium
ATTATTAATAATGAAACTAAAAGAGTCGAAAAGTATGAGTGTCTAGCTCGTATTAAAGATGATGATGAGATTATATCTCCATACCTTTTTTTGGATGCTGCAAGAGTGACAGGAAATCTCTCTTATGTTACAAAGTCACTTATCGCTCAAAGTTTTAAAAAGTTTAGTGGTACTGATTTTGAGTTTTCTATTAATATTGCAGGTGAGGATTTTTTACTTGATTATTTAGAGTTTTATCTTCTTAAAAATGCAAAAAAATATAATATTAATCCCTCGCGAGTTGTGTTAGAGATGTTAGAAGATATTGCTACCTTAGGAAGTGGAACAATTTTAAAACAATTACAAGGACTTCGTGAAAAAGGTTTTAAGATAGCAATAGATGACTTTGGAGCGGAGAGTTCAAACATGTCTCGATTATTAGAGATTCATCCGGATTACTTAAAAATAGATGGAGTGTTTATAAAAAACATTGTGGATGACATTAAGAGTCAAATTATTGTTGATGCGATAGTTTTGATGTGTAAAAAAAGCGGCATAAAAATAATTGCTGAGTATATCCATAACAGAGCCGTTCAGGAAAAAGTTAAAGAGCTAGGGATAGATTACTCACAGGGGTATTATTTTGGCGCACCACAACCCGAACTCATAGAGTTGAGTGTAGAGGTCTAGTAGTTAAACGCCACTTTATAAGTTGGATCGTCCTCTTCATAAGAGCAGTGAGGTCCAGCGTGTTTTAAGATTGCTTTGCAGTCGGCTGAGAGGTGGCGAAGAAGTAGGTTCCTTCCAGTATCTTGATATTTTTTTACTATCGCATCAACTGCTTCGACACCAGAAAAGTCCAACACTCTTGCATTTTTAAAGTCTATCACAACCCTTGGTGGATCTTGGTCTATGCTAAAGTTGTCTGAAAAAGTAGTAGCACTCCCAAAGAACAGAGGACCTTCAAGAGTATAGACTTTTGTTCCATCCTCTTCAGTGTGTGTTTTCGCCCAGATTCGAGCATGTTTCCAAGCAAAAACAAGAGCTGAGATAATAACTCCAGCTATAACTGCAACTGCTAAGTCTTCCACAACAGTGATGATGGTTACAACAATCATCACAAACACGTCAGATTTAGGCATATGTTTAATATGAGAAAAGCTTGACCACTCAAAAGTCCCTATACTCACCATAAACATGATTCCAACAAGAACTCCAACTGGTATGGTATTTAATACATCCGTCATAGAGATAACTAAAACCAAAAGACCAACAGCAGCTACAAATGATGAGAGACGACCAAGTCCACCTGAAGTGTAGTTGATGATACTTTGTCCTATCATGGCACAACCTGCCATTCCTCCAAAGAATCCACTTGTGATATTTCCACATCCAAGAGCGATACACTCTTGATTCCCACTTCCACGCTCACCGCTCATTTCATCTAGTACAGCTAGTGTTAACAGCGATTCGATTAGACCAACAAGTGCCATGATAATAGCATAAGGGAGTACCATGATAATTGCATCAAAACTAAAAAGAGTATCTGGAATGATTAGATGAGGAAGTTGACCTTTAAACTCACTTAAGTTTGCTAGGGAGCCTACTGTTATGGTGTCGACCCCAGCAAAGTATACAACTAAAGTTAAAAGTACAATAGCTACAAGACCAGATGGAACAACTTTTGTAAACTTTGGAAGTATGTACATGATGGCCATAGTGATTCCAACAATAACATACATTGTGATGCCTTGCCCCTCAAAGAACTTAAACTGTGCCATCGCTATCACTATAGCCAGACCATTTACAAAACCATACAGAGCCGGCTGTGGTACAAGACGGATAAACTTACCAAGTTTAAAGATACCAAACGCCACTTGAATAAGACCGGCAATGATGGTAGCAAGAAGAAGATAGTTAAGAGCATGAATATATAACTCTTCTCCAACCATGCCAGCAGCTGTAAGTTTAGCATTTGCCTCAAGCATAAGACCAATCATAACAACGGCAACACTTCCAGTAGCACCAGAGATCATGCCCGGCTTTCCGCCTATGATAGAAGTAATAAGACCTATAATAAACGCAGCATAAAGTCCAACTATAGGACTAACTCCAGCGATAAAACTAAAAGCGATAGCCTCAGGAACAAGTGCTACGGCAACAACTAAACCGGATAAAACATCATTTTTGATATTTGAAGACGTGTATTTTTTTAAATCAAACAATTTTGTAACACCTTTAGTATAAATAATTTTGGAATTATAGCTATTTCTGGCTATGAAAATACTTGAATTGAACATAACCTTTGAAGATAGTCAATAAATTGCCGTTAGGTAATTTATTGGTTACTCTGTTTTGTTAGACTTTAGCTTTAGTAAGTTCAATAAGTTCTTTATCTTTAAACAATAAGTTATTTACAACTTCGGTAATAGTTGTTTTTTGCTCGTTAGCAATTTTAGATATAAAATCTTCTAGTTTTGAATCTAAATA
>JAYEHI010000110.1:0-2469 GCA_034659455.1 Campylobacterota bacterium
GGTTTTATGTATCGGGTCACCCTATGGACTCGTTTCGTGAAGAGATGAATGAGTTAAGTTATACACTCTCTTCAGAGCTGGAGAGTGCTAAAGATGGTTCTTGGGCTATCTTTATCGGTAAGGTCGAGGAGATAACCATCAAGATGAGTAAAAAGGGTAACCAGTTTGGTATCGTAAACCTTATGGATTTTCATGGAAATATGGAGATAATGCTATTTAGTGATAAACTAGAAAAACTTGAAGAGATGGATAGAGAAGAGCCTATCGCATTTAAGGGTAAGATAACTCACACCGACTTTGGTCCTCGTATAGGTATATCGAAGATCATGACACTTAAAGAGGCGAAAAAAGAGACGAAGAAGGTCAAAAAAGAGATACAAGAGAAACCACCTGAACCTATAAACCTCGCAGTAAGGCTTGATAGTGATAGTGAAGTTTTAGACAATCTCTACACTCTTATACGACAAACCCCTGGAAATCGTCCTTTAACGATAACTATTGTCTCAAAACTGCACAATGTAGTGATAGACTCAGCTATAAGAGTTGATTCTAAGATACTAGCAGCTTTAGATGGTAACGAATCCATAGATATACTGCTAGGAGAGTCAATCTAAGAAATTCTTGTTGTTAATTAGTGTAAAATATATCATATAGTAAGGAGTCAAAATGGCATTTGAACTTGAAACACTACGAGAGCATAACTCTAGTCTACTTGATCTTTTAACGCAACATCTACCTGATATGTTATGGGTGAAAGATATAGATGGCATATACCTGTATGCAAATCAGGCTATCTGTGATGGTCTGCTAATGGCAAAAGATACACAAGAGCCTATAGGCAAAGGTGACGTGTTTTTTGCACTTCGTGAGAGAGAAGCACATAAAGATAATCCAGAGTGGCATACTTTTGGAGAGTTGTGTTTTAATAGCGACTTTGATGTTATAGAAAATAATAGAGCTATGAAGTTTGAAGAGTATGGAAATGTTAAAGGTGAGTTGCTGTATCTTGAGGTATATAAGGCTCCTTTTTATGATAAAGATGGAAATATCATAGGAACTGTTGGTGCAGGGCGTGATATAACCGAGTTGAAGAAAATTCAAAAAAACTTAGAAGATAGTTTGCAAACTCTTCAAGAGCAGAGAGAACAACTTAAATTTCAAGCAAATCATGACTCTTTAACTACACTCCCCAACCGTGTTTTATTTATGGATAGGCTTGAGCAGTCCATCAATATGGCAAGAAGATTAAAAGAGAGTATGGCCGTTCTTTTTATTGATTTGGATAACTTTAAAGAGATAAATGATTCGCTAGGACACCATATAGGTGATAAAATACTTATAGAGGTCTCAAAAAGAATGCAAAGCCAGATGAGAGCTTCAGATACACTTGCAAGACTAGGTGGGGATGAGTTTGCAATAATCTTAAACAATCTAAATAATTCTAGTGAATTATCAAACATAATATCAAATGGAATGGAGAGCTTTAAAGAGCCTTTTTTTATAGAAAACAACGTTCTTCATGTCTCTATGAGCATTGGAATTGCAATGTGCCCACATGATGGTGAAGATGCAAATACGCTACTGAAAAACGCGGATGTGGCGATGTACAAAGCTAAAAAAGAGGGAAGAAACAGATATAGCTTTTATAATGAAGAGATGACGCAAAAAGCTAAGGAGAGGGTCTATCTAGAGACTGAACTTCGCAAAGCATTTGTTAATGATGAACTTTGTGTTTACTACCAAGCACAGGTAGACGCGTCAAAAAATGAAATTATAGGGATGGAGGCTCTTGTAAGGTGGCAACATCCTAAGATGGGTTTTGTCTTTCCTGATAAGTTTATACCCTTGGCAGAGTTGACGGGAATGATAATAGAGCTTGATAGAATTGTTATGTCTAAAGCGATAGGGCAGTTTGCTGAGTGGCACAGAGATGGGTATTCGGCTGGAAAGTTGTCGATGAATCTATCAATAAAGCAGATAGAGGAGAAAGATTTTATAGAGTTCATTAAAAACTTAGTGAATGAAAAAGAGTGTCTGTTTGAAAATCTTGAGTTTGAAGTTACTGAAACGCAAGTTATGAATGACCCTGTTAGGTCCATAGAAGCACTCAAGGAGATAAGTACTTTGGGCATGTCGATAGCTATAGATGATTTTGGTACGGGCTACTCCTCACTAGCCTACTTAAAAAAGTTGCCACTAGACAAGTTGAAGATTGATAAATCGTTTGTTGATAATCTTCCAGACGATAAAGAAGATTCAGCAATAACAAAAACTATAATCAGTCTATGTCAAAGTCTAAACTTGGACGTAATTGCAGAAGGAGTGGAGACCCAAGAGCAGCAGGAGTTTTTAGCAAAAAATGGCTGTTCTAAGGTACAAGGCTATCTCTACTCTAAGCCATTAAACGCGAAAGATATGAAAAAATTTATAATAGAACATGAAAAGGATAGAAGAGTTGAATAGAGAAGA
>JAYEHI010000111.1:0-12278 GCA_034659455.1 Campylobacterota bacterium
AATGAAAAAACTACTCACAATAGCATTAGCACTTTTTTGTGCTGTTAGCCTCTCGGCAAAAGGCGATTTACACCTATTTAGTGTAGAGAACAAGGCTGGAGCAATCACTCCAAACACAATAGAAGAGACTCTATCAAAAAATGGTTTCTCAGTAGACTTAAACTCAGAAATGAACCTCCCCTTTACAAAACAGTTTAAAAAAACAACTTTCAAAGTTTTCACACTTATGACTGTGCACCACACGAAGCTTACTCCTTCACTAGTGAATAAGTACCCACAAGCTGGTGTTTTAACTCCTATGGGTGTAGGTATTTACCAAGCAAAAGATGAAAACACTCTTCATGTTTCTATATTAACATCAGAAGCTCAAGCGAAGATTTTAGATATAGATACAAAAATTCTTTCTCAAATAGAGTCGGACCTTATCAAAGGCCTTAAAAAAGCACTTCCAAATGCTAAGATGACACTAAGTGAAGATAGCCTTAAAGAGTCTCGTGCTTTAGTTACTCAGTACGAAATGGACTTAGATGGCGAAGATTGGGAGGAGATGAAAGAGGAGTTTGAGATGAATCTTGAGTCAGGGTTTGAACCTCTTGGATTTGTTATGCCTCAGTTTTTAGACCTCAACGAGGAGCTTGTAGAGTCTGGAAATAGTGAGTATGACTTTTATGATACTTACTCTATCTGTAAACTTCCTGTTATCTACACTGTAGCGCTATCTCGCCCAGAAGCATCTGCTTTTGCACCATGTACAACTATGGTCTATAAGAAAAAAGATGAAGACAAAATAGTAGTAGGGTTTCCAGCGGTTTATAACTGGCTAAGCTCAGCAAAAGTAACAGACAAAGCAGCTCACGATGTACTTATGAAAGCACAAAAAGATTTCGAATCTATCTTGATTGATGTTACTGAATAACTACACCCTAATATCCCTCTCTCCCATTCTAAACATGGGAATGAGCCCACTTACTCAACTAATGTCTTCAAACCTTAGACAAAGTACATCAACTATTTTCTTTCTAGTAATAAAACTATCAATAGAGGTTAGTTTTTTAATTAATCTACTTTTAAAATAGTTCTAATTTGTTAACATAGTAGGTTAGTGCTTTACATTTCTTAGGAAAACTTAGCAATTAATTTTTTGATGAAAGCTAAAACAAGTATCATCTTATCTTCAATTTATATCTATTTTGTTAGAATGCAATAAAATTAAATAAAAGGCATTAAAGTATGAAAGGAATAATCCTAGCCGGCGGTAGCGGAACAAGACTCTACCCAATCACCAAAGGAACAAGTAAACAGTTAGTACCCATATACGATAAACCAATGATTTACTATCCGCTCTCTGTCTTGATGCTAGCTGGCATAAAAGAGATACTCATCATATCTACTCCTCATGACTTGCCACGTTTCGAGGAGCTACTAGGGGATGGTTCTAGCTTAGGCATCTCCTTTGAGTATGTTGTACAGCCCTCTCCGGATGGACTTGCTCAAGCATTCTTACTTGGTGAAGAGTTTTTAGATGGTGATGACGCCTGTTTAGTTCTAGGAGACAATATCTTTTATGGTCATGGTCTTGTTGACCTTCTCGCTAAAAGTGTCAAAAATGCTCAGAAAAAAGATAAGGCTACTGTCTTTGGCTACTATGTAAAAGATCCTGAACGCTATGGTGTTGCTGAGTTTGACGAAACTGGGAATGTTATAAGTATAGAAGAGAAACCAAAACTACCAAAGTCCCATTATGCTGTTGTTGGTCTCTACTTTTACCCTAACGATGTAGTGCAAAAAGCTAAAAAAGTTATGCCGAGTGAAAGAGGAGAGCTAGAGATAACTACCCTTAATGAGATGTACCTCAAAGAGGAACGCCTCAAAGTAGAGACCATGGGAAGGGGTTATGCATGGCTAGATACTGGGACACATGAATCACTCTTGGAAGCCGGAAACTTTATACAGACCATAGAGCATCGACAAGGCTTAAAAGTAGCCTGTATCGAAGAGATAGCACATGAGATGGGCTACATAGATGAAGAGCAGCTTCTAGAACTTGCACAGCCGTTAAAGAAAAACCAGTATGGACAGTATCTTATTCGTCGTGCTAAAGAGGGAATAGTCAGACGATGAATTTTATCAGAACAGCAATAGAAGATGTAGTTATAATCGAACCACAAGTTCATGGAGATGAGAGAGGCTACTTTGTAGAGACGTTTAGAGTAGATAAACTTGAAGAGTTTATCGGCTACAAGATAAAATTTTGTCAAGACAATGAGTCTAAGTCTTCTCGTGGTGTCCTAAGAGGCCTGCACTATCAACTCGCTCCTGCTGCACAGACAAAACTCGTCCGTGTTATATCTGGAAGTGTTTTAGATGTAGCAGTAGACATCAGAAAAGGCTCTCCTACATTTGGACAACATGTAGCAGTAAAACTAACTGCAGAGAACAAACGCCAACTCTTAGTACCTCGTGGATTTGCGCATGCCTTTGTGGTACTTGAAGACGACACAGTATTTGCTTACAAGGTAGATAACTACTACTCACCTGAAAATGATAGAGGCATAGCGTTTGATGATGCAGATATAGCTATAGAGTGGCCTATTGAGCATAGCGAACTAAACCTTTCAGAAAAAGACAAAAAGCAGCCTAAACTCCATGAGACAGATGATCTCTTTGAATATGGAACAAACTACTATGTATAATATCTTAGTAACAGGCTCAAATGGCCAACTCGGCTCTGACCTTAGAGAACTCGCTAGTGAGTACAACTACAACTTCTTTTTTACAGATAGAACTACACTAGATATCAGTGACCAAAAAGCTATAAAAGAGTTTGTAGAGACAAACACCATTAACACTATCATAAATGCAGCTGCTTACACTGCAGTCGATAAGGCAGAAGAGGATGAAGTAAATGCGGACAAGATAAATCATTTAGCTGTTAAAAACTTAGCACGGATAACTAAAGAGAAAAGTATACAACTCATCCATATCTCTACTGACTATGTATTTGATGGAGAGAACTTCAAACCATACAGTGAAGATGATGCTACAGATCCTCAAGGTGTTTATGGAGCTACGAAGCTTGCAGGTGAGAGAGCTATGCAAGAGATCAACCCTCAAAACTCCATTATAATTAGAACATCATGGGTATATAGCTCATTTGGGGCTAACTTTGTAAAAACTATGCTGCATTTAGGAAAAGAGAGAGACTCTTTAGGAGTTATATTTGATCAAGTTGGTACACCTACATATGCAAGAGATTTAGCAAGAGCAATTCTTGGTATAGTAGCAGATATAAAGAGTAAAAATGTAGAGATATACAACTACTCAAACGAAGGTGTTCTTAGCTGGTATGACTTCGCTAAAGAGATTATGAGAATGGCCAAGCTAGAGTGTGAAATCAATCCTATAGAAACAAAGGATTATCCTACACCAGCAAAGAGACCTCACTATAGTCTTCTAAATAAATCAAAGATGAAAAAAGAGTATAATCTAACTATTCCTTTTTGGAAGGATAGTCTAGATGAATGTATAAGAAAAATGGGAGAAAGAAATTAACTATGTCAAATAAAAAAAACATACTATTAACAGGAACAGCAGGCTTTATAGGTTCAAACTTCGTACCATATTTTTTAAATAAGTATCCAGAGTACAATCTAATAAACTTAGATCTATTAACATATGCAGGTAACCTAGAGAACTTAAAAGAGTGTGAAGAGAACCCTAGATATAAATTCATTAAAGGGGATATCTGTAACCGTGAACTTGTTGAGTTCATATTTCAAGAGTACGACATTAATGGTGTTATTCACTTTGCAGCAGAATCACATGTAGACAACTCTATTAAAAATCCAGGAGTATTTGTAGAAACCAATGTAAATGGAACCTTTACTCTTATAGATGTAGCACGAGACTACTGGATGAGTAAACCATTTGAGTATAAAGAAAATTATAATAACTGTAGATTTCACCATATAAGTACTGATGAAGTATATGGAACCCTAAACGAAACTGACCTCTTCACTGAAGAGACACCTTATGCTCCAAACTCTCCATACTCAGCTTCTAAAGCAAGTAGTGATATGATAGTAAGAAGTTACCAAGAGACTTATGGACTCAACACAGTCATAACAAATTGCTCAAATAACTACGGTCCTAAACAACATGATGAGAAACTTATCCCTACTATCATCAGAAAAGCACTAGCAGGTGAGTCTATCCCTATCTATGGTGATGGTAAGAACATAAGAGACTGGCTCTATGTCCTAGACCACTGTAAAGGTATAGACTTGGTATACCATACAGGTAAAGAGGCAAATGTTTACAATGTGGGTGGAAGAAATGAGAGAACTAATCTTCAGATAGTGGATGCTATCACAACTATACTTGATGAGAAAGTTCCTAAAGAGAGTTCATACAAAGAACTTATTACTTTTGTAGAGGATAGAGCAGGACATGATAGACGTTATGCTATAGATGCAACAAAGCTAGAGACAGAGCTTAATTGGAAAGCTGATGAAAACTTCGACTCTGGAATCATTAAAACTGTAGAGTGGTATCTTCAAAAGTATAGAGTATAACCAAAAAATCTCTATGCACCCCCCTCTTCTCTCCATCGTCATGACTACATACAATGGGGAGAAGTACCTTAAAGAGCAACTCGACTCTATACTAAACCAAACTTTTCAAGATTTTACACTCATCATATCAGATGACAACTCCACTGACAACACAATAAACATAATTCAAGAGTACCAACAAAAATACTCCTGTATCACTCTACATAAAAACACTACATCTCTTGGTTCTGTTTTAAACTTTGAAAAAGCCCTGCAACTCTCTCAAACAAGATATACAGCTCTCAGTGATCAAGATGATATATGGGAGCTAAATAAACTACAACTACAACTCAACGCAATGACTAAACTTGAAAAAGAGTACCCAGAACTTCCACTTATGGTGCACTCAGATCTATCTATGATAGACAAAGACTCTAAGGAGAGCTATAGCTCATACTTTAAGTTTCGATCCTATAGTTTGGGAGAAGAGAGAGACTTAGGACATATACTAGGACCATGTGGTGTTATGGGAAATACTATATTAATAAACAAGAAACTCCAACTCTCTGTCCTTCCTTTTCCAAGTAGACTCAAGGTGCATGACTACTGGATAGCATTAGTTGCTGAGACACAAGGAAAACGCCACACCATACAAGAAACACTTGTAAAATACAGAATCCATAAAAATAATCTCAGTAATTCAGAACAAACTCTTACAACAACTCTCTTAAGTAAGATAAAAAAACTCTTTTTTAGCAGATGTACCCCTCCCTACATCAACCAAGATAGAGAGTCTACCCTAGAGGAGCTCTTAGAGTGTTTTTCACTTAGAGAATTCGACAAAAATATTATAAAAGCCTTTTTGTACTACCTTAAAAATCCTACTAAAAACCGACTTAAAAGTTATATGATATTAATTAAGCATAAAATAATTAAAAAACATCTTTTTTATAAAATAAAAACAGCAGTGGCCATTTTTTTATGCAACTAAAATTAAAGCCGTATTATACGAATTTCATTTAAATAAGCTATAATGCAGTTATGAAAAAAAGAGACTCTTTGACTATATTTACCTCTGTCATATCTGCACTTATTATGCGAGAAATACAGACACGCTTTGAATCAAAAAAGTTTGGTTACTTTTGGGCATTACTGGATGCTATGACACTTATTGTTGGGCTTGTATTTCTTAGAGGTATTATTATGGAAATAAAAATTATTGGAGTAGATGTAGTTGTTTTTTTGGCAACAAGTTTCTTAGCTTTTTTTCTTTTTAAAAATATCGTCAATCAATCCATGAATGCCTTTAGTTCAAACAAGGCACTTTTTAACTACCAACAAGTCAAGCCTATAGACACCATTATATCGCGTATTATCATAGAAGTACTTCTTTCTCTCTTTGCTACCATTGTGCTAGTTGTTATTGGTCTCTACCTAGAGTTTAATCTCAGTGTGAAAAACTTCAACATGGTTCTCCTTGCTGCTTTGTGGCTTGCTCTCTTTGGGGTTTCTATCGGTATATTTACTGCTGTAGTAGCCTCTTTTTATCAATGGTTTTCTAAAATAGTTTCATTTCTTATGATGCCACTACTCTTTCTCTCAGCACTCTTCTATACTGTAGATTCACTCCCGCCGGAGTATCGAGTCTACATACTCTATAACCCTGTTACTCATTTTATAGAGATGCTTCATGGCTACTACTTTCAAACACTAGACACCCAGTATGTGGACTATCTATACATGACATACTGGACTCTCATACCTCTTTTTTTAGGTCTTTATATCTATATAAAAGGTGAAAGGCAAATTGTAGCATCATGATAGAGATGAAAAATGCCACAAAGTTTTTCAAAACTAATGGAAAAACACACTACATTCTTAAAAATGCCTCTGTTACAATCCCAGATGGGGTAAACTTAGGAATCCTTGGTCGCAATGGTGCTGGAAAGTCTACACTACTACGCATGCTTGGGGGATTAGACTATCCAAATAGAGGAATAATAACTTCAAACAACTCTTTCTCATGGCCTATGGGTCTCTCTGGTGGCTTTCAACCCTCTATGACAGGTCGTCAAAATGTGAAGTTTGTCTGTAGAGTATATGGTCAGACTCCCTCAGAGATTAAAAAAACCATTAAAAGTGTAGAGGAGTTTGCTGAGATAGGCATCTACTTTGACATGCCGGTCAAGAGTTACTCAAATGGAATGAAATCGCGTGTAAGTTTTGGTCTTAGTTTAGCTTTTGATTTTGACTACCTTATCATAGATGAGAGTCTCTCCGTTGGAGATGCCCACTTTAAGAAAAAAGCGACAAAAGCGGTTCAAGAGAAAATCAAAAACTCAAAAATCCTTCTTGTAAGCCACTCCCTATCAACACTTAGAGAGTTATGCGATGCTGGTCTCGTTGTCAACGAAGGTGGTGTAGACTACTTTGAGAACATTGAAGATGCTATAGAGAAGTATGAGCAGATTAATGCCGAACTTCCTCTTCATATGCAAGACAAAAACATCCCTGTAGCTATATACTCAAGTGATGGCCTTAAGTTTAAAAACAGTAAAGAAGCAGCTATACACTACAAAATGCGCCCCTTTGGTATAGATCAGGCTATTAATGAAAACAACGGCTCTCATGTCTATCTCAAAAAAAATTTCTGGAAGAGTGGTACAGAGCAGCCAAAATATCAGAAATGGCAGAAGTGCGTTGATGGTAAAACAGTTATATGTTCACAGGGCATCATCTTCAAAGATGCTAAAGAGGCATCGCTCTTCTATATGGATAGAGTTCCTAAAGCAGGTATAGATAAAAACCATGTGGCAGAAGTACTAAAGACACCATCACAGCTCTCACCTGCTCTTAAAGTTAAATTTCACTACTTAAGCGAGTATCAATGAAAAAACGAAATATCCTGAAAGCTCTCTTTCTCCTCTTTTTTATCACAAGTAGTAGTTACTATCTATTTGTAAAATCAGAACTGTATGAATCAAAGACCATATTAATGGTACGAGACTTAAGTGCAGCAGTTCCAACTGCAAGTTTTGGTCTCTCCCTTTTAGGTGGAGGTGTAGACTCTCAAACTCAAGACTCTATGGTAGTTCAAGAGTACCTTCTCTCTCTTGACATGTTTGAGAGAGTAGATAAAGAGTTCAAACTTAGCGAGCACTATAGAAGTGAAGCACTTGACCCTATAGAGAGGCTTAGTACATCTGATACTATAGAAGATATTTTGAAGTTCTATCAAAATAGATGTATCATAAATTACGACGAGGTCTCTGGTCTACTCCATATAGCTTACTCTCATACAGAACCAACCAAGGCCAAGGAGATTCTTATATTTATGGTTGAAGCAGTAGAAGACGCCATCAATGTATTTAATCAACGTAAAGCCATTAAGCAGCTCAAGTTTATTGCTCAGGAGCATAAAAAAAACAAGGACAAAATGTATGCTTCATCTGCTCAGCTTGAAGAGTATCAAAACAGCCATCTTCTGCTCGATCCAAATGCAGAGGCAACAACATCAAGTGGGATAATCGCGACACTAGAGACAAAACTCACAGAAAAGAAAATAGAATACTCCACAAAAGCAAACTATTTAAATAGTAAAAGCCATGAACTAACATCACTTAAAAGTGAAATAAAAGAGATTAGCTCCTCTATTGAAAAACACAAAAAGAGTCTCACTAGCTCTCAACAATCTGGCTTAAATAAAATTCTCTTTGAGTATGAAAAGCTTAAAATGCAGCTAGAATTTGACACGGAAATCTACAAAAATGCCCTTATACAGCTTGAATCTATTAAACTAGATACACTCAAAGAGGCAAAAACCCTCAGTATAGTTAGTCAACCAAATATGCCAGATGGTTATACATATCCAGACAAGAAAAAAATTCTCATAACTCTTCTACTTATCACATTTATGCTTTATGGTATTATGGCTATGATATATGCTATTATTCAAGATCACAAGGAGTAAAAATAATGAAAATGTTTTTCTATCTATTAGCTATAGTATCAGGATTGTCAGCCATAGAACTTACCGAGGTACAGCAATCAACGCTCGATGCTACACAGAGTGCCACCGCTGCTCCAGAGGAGTCTGTTGAGAGAACATACACTCCAAATCAAGGTAATGTAGATGTTTTTGGTAATAATCTGTTTAATGGGAGCTTTACTCAAAGTAAACAGCATAGATACAACCCATCTTACAGAATCAGCATAGGTGATGTTATAGGCTTAAAGATGTGGGGTGCTTTTGACTTTGAGTCAAAGGTCGTAGTAGATACCAAAGGGAACATTTTTATACCAAAAGTTGGTATTATAAATGTTATAGGTACACAAAATGATGAGCTTAATACAAAAGTAAATAGAGCTGTTAAAAAGGTCTTCAAAAAAAGTGTCTTTGCTTATGCAAATCTAGAGTCTTTTCAGCCAGTAAGCATATTTGTTACAGGTGCAGTCAACAAGCCAGGTCTTTATGATGGTCTCTCGTCTGACTCTATCATCCAGTTCATAGATAAGGCTAGAGGTATCAATGCACTCAGTGGCAGCTATAGAGATATTAAAATCCTGCGTGATAATAAACTTAATCATAAAGTTGATCTCTACGATTTTATACTCAAAGGTAAACTTGAGAGATTTCAGTTTAGAATGGGAGATGTTATCGTTGTAAGTAGTGTTAAAAACTATATAGAAGTGGAAGGAGATGTAAAGAGAGCACAAAGATTTGAGATTAAAGGTAGTACTATAAAACTTCGTAATGTACTTCAGGCACTCCTTCCTAACCCTACCCTAACAAACTTTACTGTTACAAAGTTTAACGAGGAGAATAAGAAGAGTATCTCTATCTATCCAATCAAAGAAAATCTTGATATGCTCTTAAATCATGGTGATAGTCTCAACTTTATTCCAGACCATACTGCTCAACAGATTCAAATAGAGATAAGTGGCGAGCATGCACACACGCATACTCTTGTAGTTAATAAGGGAACCACTCTCCAAGATGTATATAAACAGCTCAAGTTTAGTAATATGTCCGACCCGGCTGCTTTTCAACTCTTTCGAAAAAGTATAGCACTCCAGCAAAAAGCCCTTTTAGAGGCACAACTCGATGACTTAGCAGCAAAAACTTTAACAACTGGTTCACTCACTACTGAAGAAGCAGTCATACGAAAGCAGGAGTCTGCTCTCGTCTTAAACTTTATAGATCGTGCAAAAAAAGCAGAACCAAAAGGTCAAGTAGTTATAAATAAAGATACGAATCTCTCAGAGATTTACCTAGAGGATGGAGATAATATTTTTATCCCTAAAAAGAGCAATATGGTCATAGTGCAAGGTGAGGTTATGCTCCCTGGTGCACAAACATATGCTAGTATTCTATCTTTTGATGATTATATAGCCTCTTGTGGTGGTTTTAGCCATAGAGCAAATCTAGAGCAGGTACTTATTATCCAAAAAAATGGAAGTGTCGTCGCTTATGATGCTGACTCCTACTCAAGCTCCTATGAAGTACTTCCCGGAGACTCCATCTTAGTAATGGGCAGGGTTGATAAAAAGTATCTACAAGTCGTCAAAGATATCACACAGATTATATATCAAATTGCCATTGCAGCAGGGGTTACAATCCGACTATTTTAAAGAGACTACTCTCTTTTTAAGTCGCACTATAAAATAGTCTCTCTGAATATCTCTGAAATCTTGAGAGTTCCAGTACTTCACAAACATGCTCTCTCCGTTGGGGCCTTTGCCGTGAGTAAGCCAGCGTTTCCAGATAAATACATCAAAGGAGTCTATGCTATAGTTCTCTTTTATATTTGCCCTAAACTGCTCAAATCGTCCTCTATCTTCGATGACTACAGAGCCACCCTCTTCTAAAAATGCAAGAAGCTTCTCTTTTGTATGCACCCCAATTACCTTATGCCCAGACCAAAAGTTTAAAGCCCCATACTCATTCCAATAGTTTTGATAGAGGTTATAATCCCCTAAGGGTTTTGTGATTCTGTTCTCTTTGATATAGCTATGCAGACCAATCATCTCCGCCTTTCCAAAACTCTGTAGCATCAAACCAAGAGTTAGTAAAAGCGGTATAAATGCCACACTCAACAGTAGTGGAGAGCTAGATGCCACTCTCCTGCTCTCACTAAAGACAAACCAGAGCTGAAAAACAAGAGTAAAGAGCGCTAGAGGAAAAAGAGCACTGCTCCACCAGTCAGGCATAGGTGCCATGCGAAGATAGAGTGCTATAACCAAAAGTGGTACAAGAGAGAGCACTATGGCGCTGAGTCGCATCATCCATACATAGACGCTCTCATACTCTCTTATATATGCACGAAAAAAGACATAAGCCATAAGCATCGTAGCACTCACAGCCGGAAGTGCATAGATATCCCCACGATAAGGGTGAAATGTAAAAAATGCTAATGTCGGTAATGTAAGAGCAAATCCAAGTTTTATAAGTCTTCTCTCTTCCGCGTTCAGAATATCTGCTTTTTTAAACACCACTCTATAAAGCGCTGCAAGATATGAAAAGATAGCCACAAACATCCAAGGAGCCAAAAAATAGGTAAATATGGGAAAGAATGCAGTTGTCCACGGCACTCCATTTGCTCCCTTACTCATAGACTCTCTCACTATATATGTCTCTATGAAAGCATCCCCATCATAATAGAGTATCGGTGCATATCCAGCTATACCAACAAGCATACCAAAGATGAGAGCAAACCAACTCTGTTTAGAAAAAAATCTCTCTTTAAACTGGGAAGTCATAAGCCAGTATAGAAGAATACCACTTCCTAGAAAGACTCCATAAGCGGGAGACTTTAACCATCCACTAAGACCTACAACTATCCATAGTAGCATCTCATAAGTAAGAGTGTTTTGTGTCTCAAGTTTGTTAACAAGATAGATAGCTATACCGTAGCAGATAACAAGCTCAGTCTCCATCTGTGAAGCAAAAGAGTGGGAGTAAACGCCAATACTTAGAACAACACTCGAAGCATAAAAAAGTGCCCAAGGCTTATCGTCTAATGAAGAGAAAAAGAATCTATAAAGAAGTATGGCAAGGAGTATTAGCCCAAAGAAGTTCATGTATACTGTAGCAAACATGCTGTTCTCACCAAAAAGAAAGAAACCAACTCTCAAAAAAATAAAATGTAGTGGACCCTTGTAGTAGTTACTCTCATCAAAGAGGGTCTGAACAAACCAGTTTCCATCTCTATGCATTTCCAGAGCTTGTGCCATATATGTCTTTTGATCACCCGTGGTTGGAAGAAACATATCTTGCATGAAGTAGAGATAGACTAAAGAGATTATGAATATAAGGGCGGTTTGTGGGTACTCTAAAAGTATAGTTCTCAATTTATTCATTTATATCCTTAAACACTAGTAGGGTTTATAAACTTCTCATTCGCCAATATCTTCTCAAAAAGTTTAGTGTCTTTAAAATCCTCTAAAACATCATCTGAAAACTTGATGGCGTTTAAGTCTATCTCTCCCATCTGTATAGAGTAAGCATCATCTTTAAAGCATTGAGCATAACCAGTCTGTGTCTCATGTACAATGATAGAGTTCAGCTTTACCTCTTTTTCACCATTTACCGTTGAAGTAAGAGAAAGTAGTCTATCTATCATCACAAATATCACACGTGAGAACTGTTCAGCTGAGGGTGAAACTGGAAGTTCCACCCAACGAGAAGAGTTCGCTTTCATATCTTCTAAGTACTTTGCATCATCC
>JAYEHI010000112.1:0-12234 GCA_034659455.1 Campylobacterota bacterium
TATAAATATTGATAATTTTGATTTTGTAAACACCACCTATGGAATGGGAAAGGCAAACAAACTTTTAAAAGAGTGCGCAGCTAGATTGGGGATGTTTCTGCCTACAAATGCATCACTCTATCATATCACAGCGGATGAGTATGTTATCTTATTAGATGAACCCTCCTTAAGCCAAGCAGAGTTGCTGGCAAATCAGATTCAGTCACTTTTTAAAGAGTCTCCACTAGAGTTTGATGGGCACTCTCATTTTATCGTGTTTTCCATGGGTCTGGACCACGGAGTAGGAAAGAAACTATTTATTAACTCCAAAGCAGCTTCAAAAGAAGCAAGATATTTTGGTGGAAACCAAATAGTCACTTTTAATGTCCATTCGTCATATATGAAAGAGCAAAGAGAGAACCTTTATTGGGTTGGAGTGCTTCAAAAAGCTTTCGATAATGATAAAATTTTTACGTACTATCAGCCTATCCGCTCTAACACAGACTCAGACGTAAAGCACTATGAAGTTTTATGTAGATTGATGGATGATAACAACAAACTCATTGATGCGAGTAAGTTTATACAGAGTGCTAAGCATGTAGGATTAATAACGCAGATTACAAAGATAGTTATAGATAAAACATTTAAGCTTTTTCAAAACAATAGTTATAACTTTTCTATTAATATTAGCATACATGACTTGCATGAAGAGTATCTTCTCTCGTTTTTAGATTATAAGTGCGATAGATATTCCATACTTCCTTCACGAGTTCACCTTGAAATAGTTGAAGATATCATTATTAACAAATCGGATATATTTGATAAACAAATTTTAGACCTAAAAAAAGCTGGTTATCATGTTGTTGTAGATGATTTTGGGACTGACAAGTCCGCTTATAGCAGAATGTTTGATCTGCAAGCTGATTATATTAAGATTGATGGAGCATTTATCAAAGGGCTTAAAAAAGATAAAGCGCATCAGGTAATCGTTAAAAGTATAGTCGATTTTGCTAAAAAGAGTGGCATAAAAACTATAGCAGAGCATGTTGAGTCTCAAGAGGTTTATGATATAGTCAATGAACTTAACATTGACTATTCACAGGGCTATTTTATAGGGAAACCTTCTATTAATCTCGAATAATATCATATTCCTGAGGGATTATAGGAGTGAAAACACTCTGTTTGATTTTTTCATTCTGTTTTTGATTCGTGAAAAGTATTTTGACTCTATTTTCAAACTCATCGATATAAGAGATAGACTCTATTTTAGATTCAGAGAGTTTTATATTATATAGAGACTCTTTAAATTTGGCACTATATTCATCTTTTTTTATCTTTTTAGCATGTTTTATCATACTAAAAAAATCAAAGTCATTGCTGATTACCTTGACTATGGCTTGTTCTATTTCAGGTTCAATAATTGTAACTTTGTACTCAGAGATATAAATCATTTTATTTACTGGATTTGTGTAATCCCATAGAGCAAATTGTGGCTTAGTCGCTTGAATATGACCTTCATAACTCAATACATTTCCCTTGTCATTTGTAATATCTTGTTTAAAATCAGCTTCAAAAGAGTTTATGTTTTCTATATTTGAAAATGCAAGAGTTGTAAGTAGTGATAGTAATATAAAGTATTTCATTTTTATCCTTATGTTTATGCAAATTATAGCAAAAAAATGATTTATACTTTTTTATTAGTATATGTGTGATAAAATAATATAATTTCAAATTCACTATATAGTTTACTATATAGTAATGCATATAAGGTTGACAATGCTACAAGCATTAATGGGGAAGGTCTTTGGTACATCAAATGACCGCGAATTAAAAAAATATTTTAAAAGAGTTAAAAAAATAAATGCTTTAGAAGCACAATATGAATCATTAAGCGATGAAGAACTAAAGGCTGCTTTTAACGCTTTGAAAAATAGTGTGCAGAATGAAGAAAAAACTTTGGATGACGTGTTATATAATTCGTTCGCAATCACCAGAGAAGCCGCGAAGCGTACTCTAAGTATGCGTCATTTCGATGTGCAACTAATAGGTGGAATGGCCCTACATGAGGGTAGAATTGCGGAGATGAAAACAGGAGAAGGAAAAACTCTTGTCGCAACTCTTGCCATAGTTCTAAACGCCATGACTGGAGGCGGAGTGCATCTAGTAACAGTGAATGACTACCTGGCTTCACGTGATGCGGCAGAGATGTCGCCTCTTTATAATTTTCTTGGATTTAGTGTAGGAACCGTTCTTGAAACTACTGACGATCCACAAGAGAAAAAAGCTGCGTATGAAGCTGATATCACATATGGAACAAACAACGAGTTTGGGTTTGACTATTTAAGAGATAACATGAGTTACTCAAGTGAAAATATGGCTCAAAAGAAACATAACTTTGTAATTGTTGATGAAGTTGACTCGATTTTAATTGATGAAGCGAGAACACCTCTTATAATATCTGGACCAACAAACAAAAATATGCAAGATTATGTTAGAGCCAACAGTGTCGCAAAAACTTTGACAAAAGATGAGCACTTTAGTGTTGATGAAAAAGACAAGGTTGTGCTTTTAACTGAAGATGGGGTAACAAAAGCTGAAGAACTTTTTGAAGTTGAAAACCTTTACAGTGCAGAAAATGCGTCTCTTTCACATATCCTTGATCAGGCTCTTAAATCTAATTATCTTTTTGAAGTAGATGTTGATTACGTTGTCCGCGATGGTGAAGTTATGATTGTTGATGAGTTTACAGGTCGTATAAGCGAAGGAAGACGTTTTTCTGAGGGACTACACCAAGCACTTGAAGCGAAAGAGTCCGTAGAGATCAAAGAAGAGACACAAACATTAGCTGATATTACATTTCAAAACTACTTCAGAATGTATGATAAGCTTGCGGGTATGACAGGAACTGCAGAGACTGAGGCTACAGAGTTTGCCCAGATTTATGCACTGGATGTTGTCTCCATCCCTACTAATATTCCTATTGGTAGAGAAGATTTAAACGACCTGATTTATAAGACAGAAGAAGAGAAGTTCAGCGCGGTAATAAATACTATTAAAAAACTGAGTGAAACGGGGCAGCCTGTACTTATAGGTACGGCTTCTATCGAAAAGTCTGAAGTACTACACCTGGTACTCAAAAAAGAGAAAATAGCGCACACAGTACTCAATGCAAAAAACCATGAACAAGAGGGTGAAATCATCAAGTCCGCAGGTGCTAAAGGCGCTGTGACCATAGCAACAAACATGGCGGGTCGTGGAGTTGACATTAAGGTTAGCGATGAAGTTAGAGCCCTCGGTGGACTCTATATTATAGGGACGGAACGTCATGAAAATCGCCGTATTGACAATCAGCTACGTGGGCGTTCTGGTCGTCAAGGCGATGCGGGTACTACACAGTTTTATCTTTCTCTTGAAGATAATCTCTTGCGTATATTTGGTTCGGATAAAATTAAGTCTATTATGGAACGTTTAGGCGTTGAAGATGGAGAATACATTGAGTCCAAGATGGTAACTCGTGCAGTTGAAAAAGCTCAAATGAAAGTTGAAAATATGCACTATGAAGGTCGTAAACAGATTGTTGAATATGATGACGTAGCAAACGAGCAGAGAAAAATAGTTTATAAGTTTAGAAATCAACTCTTAAGTGATGGTTATGATATCTCAACAAAAGTAGATGAGATTCGAGTTGAATACGTAGAGAATCTTCTTGGTGTTTGTGATATCTATAATGGTGGAGCGAGAGAAGACTTTAATGTAAAAAAATTATCAGAACTGCTACTTGAAAAAGTTAATTTTGAGTTAAGTGACACAGAGTTAGAAAATTTTGAATATGAAGAGCTGAGCGAATTTGTAGTAAACAGACTCAAAGAGAACTATGATGAAAAAATGAGTGTGATTGAAGAGAGCATGCGTCATAGTATCGAAAAAGAGTTTTACTTAAAAGAGCTAGATAATGCTTGGAGAGATCATTTGTATGAGATGGATAGCATGAAAACAGGTATTAGACTTCGTGCTTACAATCAAAAAGATCCTCTTGTTGAGTACAAAAAAGAGAGTTTTAACCTTTTCACCGAGCTTATTGGTGAGATCAAGTTTAACACAATCCGAACACTTCAGATAATTCAGTTTAAAGTAGAAAGTGCTGAAGAAGAAGCTGCTGCTTTAGCTGATAAACTAGCACAAGAGCAGCGTTTACAAGAGTCTCAAATGAGGTTAAATAACTCAGATGAAGAAGTTGTAACAGAGAAAAAAATTGCGAGAAATGACCCTTGTCCTTGTGGTAGTGGCAAAAAGTATAAACAGTGCTGTGGTAAAAGTGGTCCCAAGAAGGGGGTATTTGCTGGAAACGGTGTTTTGGCTTCTTGAAAACATCTATAGTTTCATACTTAGTAAAAAGGTTTTTGCGTTTTGATAAAGAGCAACCTTTTATTTTTTTATCTGCACTACTCGCTTTTTTAGGCATAACACTTGGTGTTATGGTTCTTTTGATAGCCATGGCATTGATGAATGGTTTTGACAAAGAGTTCAAGAAGAAACTTACCATTATGAACTATCCTCTTACTGTAATACCAAAGTTTTATGGTGCTGTTAATCAAGACTTGCTTATCGACCTAGAAGATAAGTTTCCAAACTTACACTTTAGTCCCTATATTCAATCCTCTATTATGATAAGAAGTGGTTCTAAGCTTGAAGGTGGATACCTCTTTGGAGTCAATTTCAAAGATGAAGCTAAGGTCAACAGCGTATTGGCAGAGGCTATAAAAGATACTAAATTCAACAAATTTGATGTTATGATAGGAAAAAGTCTCAAGCAAGAATTTAGTCTCTCTCTAGATGAAAAACTTATGTATATTTTCACAAATGTAGAGCCGGGTGGACTCTCCATAACACCAAAGATTAAGCGTTTTAAAGTTAAGTCTATTTTTGATTCTGGTCTCTCCGCATATGATAAGGCTTATAGCTACACTACGCTTGAAGCTCTTCAGTCGATGATGCATATGTCTAGTGATACTTATGATGGTATACATATATACTCCAAGACACCACATGAGGATATCCTAAAAATCAAAGAAGTACTCCCTATGAGCGTTGTGGTTAAGGGTTGGTGGGAAGACAACTTAAACTTTTTTGCCGCACTTGAAATGGAAAAAGCTTCTCTGTTTATCGTTTTAATGCTCATTATCCTTATAGCTGCCATCAATATCATCTCTTCACTTCTGATGACAGTTATGAATAGAAGAGGGGAGATAGCACTTCTTCTCTCTTTGGGTGCAACAACATTAGAGATAAAAAAAGTATTTCTCTATCTTGGTGTCATTATTGGAATTGGTGGAATATTGGCTGGCACTATGCTTGGTTTGAGTGGAATATGGATACTTAGCACATTTGATATTGTTTCTCTTCCAAAAGATGTATATCCGACATCTACACTCCCTATGGATTTGAGTATTAAAGATTTTATTTTCATAATTATAGGGGCATTTTTTATTGTTGTTGGCTCTTCATACTATCCTGCAAAAAAAGCCAGTGAAGTTGATATATTAACAGTACTCAGAAACGAATAACTACTCTTTAGTCATATTGTTTTCACTTACTGTATCAATAACACCCTCTATCAGGTTGTAAGGTAGAGCAAGAGTCCTTTTTATAATGTTTATCGGTGCTACTATTATTTCTTGAGCTATAAGTGATTCAACATTAGGGTCAGCTAGTGGACCTGTGATTTTAAGTGTGGTTGAGATGCTATCTTCGCCAAGCAGTATATGACCGACAAGGGGAACTTTTGCTAGATCACTTCCGAGATCTGTTTTTAGATTAAGCGTTACGTCTAAGTTACCCTGAGTTATGTCAACACTCCCTTTCCCTAAAATATCTATCTCTTTTGAATCTAAAAATATATTTTTTAAATCAAAGTTATTCTCTTTTGAGGTAAAGTCTACATATGCTTCTTTTATGTAAATACCATCTTTGCTATACCCTGGAACATTAAAAGTGATTAAAGAGGGAATGGTATTTACAAATGCTAGAATATTATTGAGAGTTTTGTAGTCTGTGATTGTGCTCTCTTCTATATAAGCAGTGCCCTCGTAATTATCTACTTTCCCGCTGATTGAAAAAGAGAGCCTACCTTCAGATGAATGCGATAATGCAAAAAGATTGTTCATAAAATCGTCATTGAAGTTTTTGCCATAAAGATGAAAGTCATCACCTTGTAACCTTAGTCCTGCATCTCCTTTATCGTATTTTAATTGAGCTGTTAGAATGTCGTTACAGTACTGTAAATCAACAGAATCATAAATGATTTTTCTAGCATCGTTAACATAGAGATGAGAATTTTTTGCTTTAAGAGTTATATCTAAACTTCGAGCCTCGTTATCATCCGTAGCACTGCTTTTTATGGCGTTTAGGGCTTCTTGTATATTTATAACACTATTTTTAAGATCTACATCTATAGTGTCCTTTATCTCTATATGAACGATATCGTTGATATCAATGTATACTTTTTCCTTGTAGATTCTTCCTTCTAAGTGATACTCTTTCATTGGAATGTTGTTTTTAACAAGAACACCAAAAGGGTAAACTAATGAAGAGTTGAATCGAGTGTATTTGTCGTTATTGTTTTTATAAAGTGTAAAAGACCCTTCTTCTATTTTAAATTTTTCAAGTAAGCTTGAGCGTGAAGAGATTCTACCAATTGAATTGAGCTCTAGTCTCCAGCCAGTATCTTGTGATACAAAAGTAGTGTCTAGCTCTTTAGATGTTATTAAAATATTCTCTTTGTTGATTTGTGCAGCTAATATAATTTTGCTGTTTTTATAGAGTGTTTTTTGAGTGTTTGGGTCTTTAAGTGTGAAATTAGAGAGGCTAATATTAGACTTTTTTGTTTTGTTATTGTATTTAGCGTAAACTTTAGTCTTTATGTACTTTCCTATTTCAATTGATGTATGTTTGAGTCTAAAAATGCCTTCTTCATCCATATCTACATAGAATCTTTTTGCTTTGTACTTTGATCCACCTACTGTAAAATGAACAGTATTATCACTATAGACTGAAAGCTTTGTATTGTATTTTATTTTTATTGGTGTATTGGATTGGGAAAGTTTTACTCCATCATATTCAAATTTTAATATATCTAACTGAAGTAAAGTACTCATTGTTTTGAGGTCTACACTACCAGAAACAAAAGAGTTTCCTATATTGTCGAGCTGAACCATTGTTGCTGGAATATTGATTTTAAGATCTTGCAAATCAAAACTCATAGAGAGAGGATCAATAGATAGTGTACTGCCTTGATACTTCCAATCAGATTTATCAACACTTATTGAGTCACCAGTAGAGGCGATTGAATATCTGGCCTTTAATGGAGTACTTTTATGTTTTAGAGACACACCTTTTAGGTTAATGGAGTTAAATAAGAAGTCTACAGCTCCTTGGGATGTTTGAGCATTGTAGCTTACATTAACTTTTGCTTGAGCGATTGTTTTGTATTGAACATCCATGTTTTGAACACTTATATCAGAGTTGTTTAAATTTATAAGTGCATTTGAAATATCTATGTCCAAACCAAGATAATGGAAGTTTGCTTTTTTTGTATAGAACTTACCAATAGCTTCTACATCAATGCTTCTGAGGCCGATAATTAGTTTTAAGTCAGTTGAAAGGCTACCACTGTTTTGTTTAAAGGGAAGTTTTATTTTGTAAGTCTCTAAAAGAGTTAACATCTCTTGGTTTAACATAGCGTCAAAAAAGAGATTTAAAGTAAGAAGCTCCTCTTCTTTAGTAAAGTCTATATTAATGGAGCTTGTAGCTAAATCGGTACCATAAGTAGAGGCATTTTTTGGAAAAATGTATAAAATACCATTTTTAAACTCTAAAATGACATTTTTTGCATGAATGGCTTCAAGTTTTGGATTGTATTTATAGTTTACCCTGTTTACCACTGCTTTTACATAGAGATTTTTATAGGCGTTTTGTAGGTCATTATAGCTTACATATCCATGTATACTTTTAATGTTTAGATATTGCATATCAATGGCATCATGTGCCCAGTAGTTTACTTCCTTTGGCAAGTTTGCTATTTTTATTAGATGATCAATATTCGTTATGTTTTTATTGCTACGAAATTTATAAAATAGATTCTCTGGTGTAATTTTACTATACAGATTGAGGTCTGCATCATTTGAGATGTTAAGATTAATGTTTGTATATGCAGTAATCTTCTCAGTATCAAGGTATATATCTCCAGAGCCTTCGATTTTTCTTTGCTTGTTTGATAATTCACTTATGGATAAGTGGAGAATATTTTCACTAAGGCTAATGGATGACTTTAATGCGATATCATCCGATGATACATTTATGAAGCCATATTCATGTTCTCTGTATTTAAAAGAGGTGTGAATTTTATGATTGTAAGAAATATTTTCAAAAACAATAGAGTTAAACCAACTCTTGGAGTGAGACACTAATTTAAGGTATTTTTTAATATCTTTAGAGTCAAATGTGCTATTACTATCTTCTAGTTTTTCAATGGAGATTTCTTTGGCTGAAATGTCTATTTTATTATTCCATTTTATGTATAATTGCTCAACATGAACGTTAGCTAAAGTTATCTCACCGATAAATAAGCCATTTTGAAGAGTGATAAATACAATTAAAAGTAGCCCAAATATGAAAATGAATAAACTAACTATATTAAAATACGTCTTTGAAATAATGCTAATAATTATATTGTCATTCATGTACTACCTAAATAAGCCAATTAAAACACCAGAAGTACTCTATATACAAAAAGGTTCCATTAATCAAATTATAGCGCAACTGAGTAGGAATAATTACGATGTTAGTAAACTTGATTCACTCCTTTTAAGAACTATAGGTTCACCTCAAAGTGGGTGGATTAGCATGACAAACCAGGTCACTACTAAAGCTGATTTTTTGTATAGACTCACTACAGCAAAAGCTGCACTGCATGACATTACATTGATTCCAGGAGAAACAACTTACATATTTTTAAGACAACTCGCAAATCGCTTAAGTTTAGATATTGAAGTATTAGAAGAGGAGTTTTACAAGCAAGCCAAATTTAAAGAGGGTGCTTTTGTACCTGATACATACAAGGTGCCAATAGGTATAAGTGAAAAAAGACTCATAAGTCTGCTACTAAAAGTATCACAAAATAAGATGGAAAAATTGTCAATGAAAATATTTGGTACTTATAATGAAAAAAAATGGTTTCATTACGTAGCAATAGCATCAGTAATACAGAAAGAATCAGCAAGTATAGAGGAGATGCCAACGGTTAGTTCTGTAATATATAACAGAGTTAAAAAAGGAATGAAACTACAGATGGATGGAACTTTGAATTATGGAAAATATTCACATTTAAAGGTTACACCCTACAGAATCAGAAATGATTTATCGATATATAATACTTACATACACACCGGAGTGCCTCGCATTGCAATATGCAACGTGAGTTTTGACTCTATCAAAGCAGCTATATTTCCCGCTCAGACAGATTATCTCTATTTTATGAAAAATAGAGAGGGTAATCATAATTTCTCGCGTAACTATTCTACACATTTAGACAATATAAGGCGTGCTACAAAATGAAACAAAATATCAATTAAGTAAAATATACGCCTAAGCTTATCAGATGTTGTCCTCTCTTGTGCTATCATCATATTTGTAAATTTCATGAAACAACCTTTACCTGATTCATGAAAAAATTAACCTAAGGACAACATATGTCAAAAATCATTTGGTCAGTAATTGACGAAGCACCAGCTCTAGCGACTTACTCGCTTTTACCAATCGTTAACGCGTTTACTCAAGCAGCAGGCGTAGAAGTTGTTACTTCTGATATTTCATTATCAGGTCGTGTTCTTGCAGCAATGGGTCTTGCAGAGGACGAACTTTCTAAACTAGGTGAAGTTGTACTTCAAGAAGATGGTAACATCATTAAACTTCCTAATATTTCTGCATCAGTAGGTCAATTAAAAGATTGTATCGCTGAACTTCAGTCTCAAGGTCACGATATTCCTAACTATCCTGAAAACCCTGCAAATGCTGAAGAAGAAGAAATTCAAGCTAAATATGGCGTATGTTTAGGTTCTGCAGTTAACCCTGTACTTCGTGAAGGTAACTCAGACAGACGTGCAGCGGTAGCTGTTAAAAAGTTTGCTCAAAACAATCCTCACCGTCTTAAAGCAGTTGATGACAACTGTCAAGCTTATGTAGCTCACATGGGTGGAAAAGGTGACTTTTTTGCACACGAAAAATCTGTAACTTTAGATGCTGATCAAAAAGTAACTATCGCTCTTAACGGTAAAGAGTTAACTACTATTGATTGTCTTAACTCAGAAGTACTTGATGGTACTTTCATGTCAGTATCTGCTTTACGTTCTTTCTACAAGCAAACAATTGCTGATGCTAAAACTAAAGGACTTATCTGGTCTTTACACCTTAAAGCAACTATGATGAAAATCTCTGACCCAATTATGTTCGGTCACGGTTTTGAAATCTTCTTCGAAGAAGTATTCACTAAATACGCTGCAACTTTCAAAGAACTAGGTGTTAACCCTAACATGGGTATGAGTGACTTAGAGAAGAAAATCGCTGGTCACGCTCAAGAAGCTGAAATTAAAGCTGCATTTTTAGCTGCTGTTGAAGCTGATGCTCCAAAAATCGCTATGGTTGATTCAAGCAAAGGTCAAACTAACTTTAATGCTTCTAATGATGTAATTATTGATGCTTCTATGCCAGTTGTAATCCGTGAGGGTGGTAAGCAGTGGCAAAGAGATGACTCTGCAGAACAAACTGTAGCTGTTATTCCTGATTCTACTTATGCAATGTTCCACGAAGAGATGCTTGCTGATATCGTTAAAAACGGTCAGTATGATGTAACTACTATGGGTACTATGCAAAATATCGGTCTTATGGCTCAAAAAGCTGAAGAGTATGGTTCTCACCCAACTACGTTTGAACTTGCTGAAGCTGGTACTGTAACCGTTACAGGCGCTAACGGCGTTCTTATGAGTTTTGAGTGTGAAGCTGGTGATATCTGGAGACTTGCACGTACTAAAGATATTCCAATTCGTGACTGGGTACGTTTAACTGTTGAGAGAACTCGTTTTGAAAACATTCCAGCTATCTTCTGGTTAGATGAAAACAGAGCTCACGATGCTGAACTTATCAAAAAAGTTAATGAGTACTTAAAAGATCACGATACAACTGGACTTGATATCCAATTCATGAAAGTTACTGATGCTACACGTTTCACAAATGCTCGTGTACGTGAAGGTAAAAACACTATCGCTGTAACTGGTAACGTTCTTCGTGACCACCTTACTGATATGTACCCAATTTTAGAGCTTGGAACGTCTGCAAAAATGCTTTCTATCGTTCCATTATTAGCTGGTGGTGGTCTATATGAGACTGGTGCTGGTGGTTCTGCTCCTAAGCATGTTGAGCAATTCGTAAAAGAGGGTCACCTTCGTTGGGATTCACTTGGAGAAATCTTAGCACTTGCTGAATCTTTACGTTTCCTAGGTCAAAAACACTCTGATGCAAAACTTACTGCTTTAACTGCAGGACTTGATATTGCAAATGATGGTTACCTAGATAACAATAAAGAGCCAGGTCGTAAAGTTGGTCAGCCAGATAACAAAGCGTCTCACTTCTTCGTAGCTCAATACTGGGCTAAAGCGCTTGCTGAAGGTGACAACGCTGAATTAGCCGCTAAATTTGCTCCAGTAGCAAAAGAGTTAACTGAGAAAGAAGACCAGATTATGTCTGAGCTTTTAGCTGTTGAAGGTAAAGCGCAAGATATCGGTGGTTACTTCCGTCCAGACGATGCAAAAGCTACTAAAGCGATGCGTCCATCTGCTACGTTAAACGCTATCATCGACGCTATATAGTCTTTAGACTTTTATAGCTTCGCTATTTTAACTCTCTTGGGCTTTTCCAAGGGGGTTAAGATCTCTAATTTTTTGTTTTTAGCTAAATGTAAACTAGCTGAAAATAAAGAATTAAAATAACTCAAAGGAAATGAATGGCAAATAAAGTAACAGTCATTGGAACGGGTAATTTTGGGTCTACGGTGGCGTTTATACTTGCTATGCGTGGATCGTGTCACGAGGTTGTTCTTCGTGGTAGAAACATTGACGTGGCTAAAGGAAAAGCTCTTGATATGTCTCAAGCTGCAAACGCAGCGAGAGAGCATACGGTTGTTAGGGCAGCTAGTGGACCAGAGGA
>JAYEHI010000113.1:0-2433 GCA_034659455.1 Campylobacterota bacterium
TTTAAACTACTCTCAAAAAAGCATGAAGTCGTTGCTGTTATAGTACGAGACCATTTAGAAGAGAAACCACCCGAGATGGGATTTTCTTCTCTTGTTGATCCTGAGAGTGGGGCTGTTTTAGAGGGAGACTTTAACTCTAAGAGTGTTGACTCTTATGCATCTAGAGTCCATGCACACGATAGAGAGCTTTATGCGACTCTACGTAAAAATCAAGTTCGTTTTACAAAAGTATATACAGATGCTAATACAAGTGTAGCACTACGTAGACTTTTTGAGGGAAGATAAGATGCAGGCTAAACAAGAACATTTTGATATTCCTCTCCATGACATAAAACCGCTCATAGAGATACAAGAGTACTCTTTGTACTACTCTGTGGCACTTGGAATTGTCAGTACAATTATTCTCTTTAGTGTGCTTTATCTTCTAATAAAATACCTTAAAAACAGAAATAAGTTTAATATTAGAGCAGAACATCTCTCACTTTTAAATGCCATCACATACGAGGACGCTAAAAAAGACGCTTATGATATAACTCTTTATGGAGCGACTTTTAAAGATGATAGCCAGAGACACTCCAATGCTTACAGAGCATTAGTGGACTCGCTTGAGGAGTATAAGTACAGAAAAAATGTAGACGCTTTTAGTGATGAGACGAAACATCATATAGATATCTATTTAGGGATGATTGATGTTTGATGGTTTGTACTTTGAGTTACCAAAACTCATCTTTTTAATCTTCTTTTTTATAGGATGTGCATCACTCTGTAAGATGAAACTTCCATCACTCTACTTTCCTCATGCAGCACAGTTTATGCAGGGAAGTGTAAGCTCTTCTAAACTACTCTTTGCTCTTAAGTGGACAGCAATCATTATGATGATACTGGCTTTGATGTCTCCAGTGATAGATGAACCTTATGAGTTGGAACCAAAAAAAGGGCATGAGATAGCGCTTATAGTTGATGCCTCTCAATCTATGCAGGCTCGTGGATTTGATGAGTACAATCCAAGTGCCACTCGTTTTGATGCAGTCAAGAGTATAGTGAGTGACTTTATCAAAAAACGCGAGACTGACAACATAGGTCTTGTAGTTTTTGGAGCGTACTCTTTCATCGCTTCGCCACTTACTTATGATGAGAACATTCTCTCTCGTATAGTTTCACAACTTCAAATAGGAATGGCTGGAAAATATACGGCACTCTATGAGTCTCTAGCACAAGGTGTGAACCTTCTGAAGATGAGCGAGTCTAAGTCTAAGGTAGCCATCCTTTTAACAGATGGTTACTCAACGCAGGGAGTAGATAAGATACCTCTTGATGTAGCTCTTGATATGGCAAAAAAAGAGAAGGTCAAGGTCTATCCTATCGGTATAGGAAATGCCAACGAGTATAACTCTGTAGTCCTTTTGAAGATAGCAAAAGAGACAGGCGGAGTGGCGTTTAGCGCTTCGAGTGGAAGAGAACTCAAAGCGGTCTATGAACGCATAGATGAGTTAGAAAAAGTAGAGATTAAAAATGAGACTTTTACTTACTTGAAGTATTACTATTTTTATCCACTTTTTATAGGGTTGATATCTTTGATGCTCTATGTATATTTGAGAAATAAGCGAGGACATAATTAGATGAGTTTTTTACATCCAGAATTTTTATACTATATGTTGCCGCCTATGTTTATACTCTTCTTTTTTCTCTTAACGCAGAAAACCTCTCAAGAGAGTTTTTTCTCAGAGGAGGTGATGGACAAGCTGAGAGTGAGTGCAAATACACTTACACTCAAAGCAAGAAATACACTCTTTTTAGTTATTGGAATACTAATGGTTCTTGCCCTCTCTGGCCCTGTAATAGATGAGGGAACGGTAGAGGTCAAAGCAAAAAGTGCGGACATCATGATAGCACTTGATATTTCAGACTCTATGCTTGGAGAAGATGTCTATCCAAACCGTTTAAAACTTGCAAAGCAAAAAGCACTAGAGCTTCTGAAACTAGCTCCAAACGAGAGAGTAGGGGTTATCGGATTTGCAAGAAATTCCTATCTTGTTTCACCTTTGAGTTTTGACCATGCAGCAGTTGGGTTTTTACTCCGTCAGCTAAATACGGACTCCATCACGGAGAAGGGAACGAACTTTTTTTCTATGCTTGAAGTGGTTAAAAATAGCGTCAAAAAAGAGTCTAAAAAGTACCTTCTCATCTTAAGCGATGGTGGCGATGAAGATGACTTCTCAAAAGAGATAGCTTATGCTAAAGAGAACAACATCGCCATCTTTGTTTTAGGCGTAGGAACTCTCAAAGGCGCACCTATAAAACTAAGCAATGGAGAGTTTATCAAACATAATGGTGAAGTGATGATCTCTAAGTTAAACGAGAGCATCAAAAAATTAGCGACTCAGACGGGTGGTGTTTACATACAGAGTGTTAACTCTAGGGCTGATGTGAAAG
>JAYEHI010000114.1:0-12108 GCA_034659455.1 Campylobacterota bacterium
ATACGTGCTTTTGTATGGTGATGGTCTGTAATAATTCCAGCTTTTCTACCCGTCATTGCAGTAGCTTTATGCCCCATCTCTTGGAGTGCTATAGAGAGAAGCGACGCTGTTACACGTTCACCTGCACTCAAAAGCATATCCATCTCAGCTGCAGCTGGTTGTGCTGAGAAATGCTCCGCATAACCTACAAGCTTGTTTGTCTCTCCACTCATTGCAGAGACAACTACAACAACATCATTACCCTCTTTTTTGCTTGCACTTACACGAGCTGCTACATTACCGATACGTTCTAAATCACCAACGCTTGTTCCACCAAATTTTTGAACTATTAACATCTACAACAGTCCCTCACTTTTAAAATAATTTATAACAGTCTCATATACAGGTTTTTTAAAGTGTGCTGTATGATTCAGCACATCGCTGACACTTACGAACTTGTGAGCCATAAACTCTGGGTGCTTAGTATCAAGCATAATATCCGCATCTTTTTGAAGCTTCATCAAAAAATAACGCTGTGTTTGCCCCTTATATGGCTTCATTCTCTCCGCTATCTTTTGCGGAAAATCATACGAAATCCACTCTGGATACTCACCGACTATCTCAGCTTTTGCTGTTCCTATCTCCTCTTCCATCTCACGAAAAAGTGCTTCTTTTACCTCTTCACCCTTGTCTATTCCACCTTGGGGAAACTGCCAAATGTCCTGAAGGTCATTACGTTGTGCGATAAAAATCTCTTTTTGCTCTGGATAGTTGTGTGACATGATAATCATCGCCACATTTGGACGATAGTCTGGTTTTTTACTCATATAGTTGCCTGTATTATAATTATCGCGATTATACAAAAATAGTAATTAAAAGAAGATAATTTAACTATTTCTTTACTTTGGATACAATCATACATAAAAATACAAATAGGTGAAACAATGCAAGAGACACAAGAGAAGAGTTATGAAGATGAGATGATAGAGGCTTTCATAGATAAGCCATCCAAAACCCTCTGGTATAAACTCTCCTTTGAAAAGTTTAACTTTAATGGAGTCGATACTCTCAAGTGGAACTGGAGCTGGTGGGCATTTGGAACTGGTTTTTTGTATCTTCTCTATCGCAAACAGTACCTTCCCTCTTTAGGACTTTTTTTCCTCTCTATGATGCTAGGTTTCATTCCCTTTATTGGAACTCTTCTCTCAATGATACTAGCGGGTGGCTACTCCTCCTACTTTGTCTACCAAGGCTACAAGAAAAAACGCTTAGAAGTAGAGAATATCATAGAAGACAAAGAAAAAAGAGTCCAGGCGATGCGTGAAGTTGGTGGCTACCACCAGTGGGTAGTCTGGGTCTATGTTGGACTTGTTACATTAGTATTTGTCACAGTTTTAACAGCTGCCTTGACTATCCCACCGATGCATTACTAAATGCTACTCTATATTCATATTCCATTTTGTGATTCGAAGTGCTCATACTGTGCTTTTAACTCCTATGTGGACAAGTTTCATCTCAAAAAGGAGTATATGTCTGTACTCCATAAACAGATACTATTTGAACTTGAACGCTTTGAGGCTCAGCCAAACTCCATAGAGACTATGTTTATAGGAGGCGGAACGCCATCAACTGTTTCACCTGAGCTTTATGCACCAATATTTGAGCTTCTCAAACCCTATCTCAAAGATGAGATAGAGATTACAAGCGAAGCCAATCCAAACAGTGCTACACGCGAGTGGTTAGAGGGCATGAAAAGACTCGGTGTGAACCGCATAAGCTTTGGTGTTCAGAGTTTTGATGAGCGAAAACTCAAACTCCTCAACCGTGCACACACTCCTCAAATGGCATTAAATGCCATCAATAATGCCAAAGAGGTTGGTTATGAGAACCTCTCTCTTGACCTTATCTATGCGACGCTTGGAGATACTAAAGAGCTACTTCAAAAAGACATAGACATGGCGTTTAGCTTGCCTATAAATCATATAAGTGCTTATGCTTTAACTATCGAAGAGGGAACGGCGTTTGAGTCGAAGCCTCAAATGAGTTCTGAGCAGTTAGAGATAACTTCATGGATATTTCAAGAGATACAAAAACATGGCTTTTCTCAGTACGAAATAAGTAACTTCGGAGAGTATCAGTCATCCCACAACAGAGGCTATTGGCTCTATAGAGACTATATTGGCGCGGGAGCCGGAGCGGTTGGGAAACGAAACCTTCAGAGGTACTACCCTACTCCTAGTATAGAAGAGTATATAAAAAACCCTCTCAACATAAGAGTTGAAATGTTAACAGAGGAAGATAAAAAGATAGAGCAACTCTTCTTAGGGCTTCGCTCCTGCATAGGTGTAAAAGAGGAACTTTTAAATGAACTTGAGCTCAAACAGGCAATGATTCTTGTAGATGAGAAGAAACTTAGATTTACTCAACATACTTTTTATAATGACGACTATCTATTAGCAGATGAAATCGCTCTATTTATAAGCAGTTAATCATTCTTTAGATAAAATCTCAAAAATTAATTATGAAGGCTTGCTATGTTTGGTATGGGTTTTACCGAAATACTTATTATCGCAGTAATCGCCATACTCTTTCTAGGTCCCGATAAACTTCCTAGTGCAATGGTCGAAATCGCAAAATTTTTTAGAAACGCCAAAAACACCATCGGAAGTGTAAAAGAGACCCTTGAAGAAGAGATGGATATGAGTGAGATAAAGAAAGAGGCTTTAGCTTATAAAGCGCAACTTGAAGATGCTAGTTCTAAAGTAAGTAAAGCGACGGATGTTAAGTCTCACGTCTCCGCGCAAGTAGACTCGATAAAAGAGGAGTTCTTAGATGAAGATGAAAAACCTACACCCTCTGCACCAAAAGAGCCTGAAGAAGTAACTTTTAAGAAGAAGAAAAAAGATGTTTGATGATTTAAGACCCCACTTAGTAGAGCTTAGAAAAAGACTTGGTATCTCCGCTGGAAGCCTTATAATAATGTTTTTTGTGATGTTTTTCTTTCATGAGCCCATACTCAACTGGATGGTAGAACCACTCAATGTTGCCCTAGAAGAAGTTGGTAAGAAGTCTGTACATGCAGCTGATGGAATGGTTACTACTTCTCAAGTCGGTGGAGCATTTTTCGTAGCACTAAAAGTCTCTTTCTTTGCCGCTATCATGGGTGCTTTACCTATTATACTTTCACAGATTTGGGCATTTATAGCTCCTGGTCTTTATGCCAACGAGAAAAAGATGATTATTCCTTTTGTTCTTGGTGGAACTATCATGTTCGCCTCGGGTGTACTTTTTGCGTACTATGTAGTAACGCCATTTGGTTTTGACTTCCTTATCACCTTTGGTAGTTTCAAGTTTACTCCACTTATCAACATCGAAGATTATGTTGGTTTTTTTACAAAGATCATGTTTGGATTTGGTTTGGCGTTTCAGCTTCCAGTCTTTGCTTACTTCTTAGCACTTCTTGGACTTGTAAATGACAAACAGATGGCGGCATTTTTTAAATATGCTATCGTTATCATATTTATCGTTGCAGCACTTCTTACACCGCCAGATGTTCTCACACAACTTCTGATGGCTGGTCCGCTTATCATTCTTTATGGTTTATCTATACTCATCGTTAGAATGGTTAATCCTGCTCCAAAAGACGAGGATGAAGATGAAGACGACGATGATGAAGAGCTTGTTGTTGACATGGATGCGACACTCCCCAATGCAGACAAATCAAAGTAGCTCCCTTGTCAAACAGTGAGCTCCTTACATCTAGCTATGACTTTACTCTTCCAGAGGAGCTCATAGCAACTCACCCTGCTTCACCACGCGATCATGCAAAACTACTTGTTTATGAGAGAGAGACAGACACTATCACTCATGCTCACTTTTATGATTTTGAGAAGTATATTCCCAAAGATGCCGCACTTATCTTTAACGATACCAAGGTTATAAAAGCAAGACTTTTTGGACATAAACCAAGCGGTGGAAAAGTCGAACTCCTTATCAATCGTGCTTTAAACGCCAATGATATCAATGTCTACATACGTGGTAAAGTGAAAGTAGGTACAGAGTTGGCGTTTGATGAGGGTCTAAGTGCAAAAGTAAAAGAGCTTCACGACGACGGAAGTCGCATTGTAAACTTTTTCAAAGATGAAACTCTGCTACGTTTTGAAGAGATTCTTCCCATTATTGACATCATCGGGCATATTCCTCTTCCTCCCTACATTCAACGCGAAGACAAAGAAGAGGACGCAGACGAATATCAGAGTGTATTTGCCAAAGAAGAGGGAGCTGTAGCTGCACCGACAGCCTCACTACACTTCACCGACGAGCAACACGAGAGAATATGTCAAAACCATCAACATGCATATGTAACACTTCATGTTGGAAGCGGAACGTTCAAGCCAGTAGATGCAGAGGTGATAACAGAGCATCCCATGCACTCCGAGTACTACAACATCTCAGATGAAGCAAAAGCTATTTTAGACTCTAAGGTTCCCGTTTTAAGTATAGGAACAACCTCAACAAGGACTATAGAGTTTTACGACAAACATTCAAAAGTACAACAAGGAGAAGCAAATCTCTTCTTGCATCCAAAAAACAGACCAAGCCGTGTGAATCATCTGCTTACCAATTTTCATCTTCCGAAATCTACACTACTTATGCTTGTTGCCTCTTTTGTAGGGCTAGACAAGACTCAAGAGTTATATGCTGAAGCTATAAAAGAGAAGTATAGGTTTTATTCGTATGGTGATGCGATGCTAATTATCTAAAGATAATGTTTATAAAGTTAAGTAGATTTATTTAAGAAGTAAAAAATAGAAGAAGTTGAACCTTTAGGAGAGACCTAAAAGTTCAAAAGGTTTATATTAACCACAAGATGGAACTTCACCATCCGATGCATATTTCCAAACGAAGTCATAAAGATTAGTGATATCTTTCTCTTTCATTTTGTTGATTTTTTTCTCACCGTGTGGACAGATTGTTTTCCACTCGTCTTGTAAAGTACCAGCATCTTTTAGAGAAGCCCATGTTTTACGATCATGTTTAGTTGCGAAAACCGCACCATTTTTAAGACCATCTTTTTTACAAACTTTTAGTTTTTTAAGATAGTATTTTTGACCTTTTTTTGCATCAGCCATTGCACCAGTTGTGAAAACTGAACCAGCTACCATAGCAGCGAGTAGTAATGAAGTTGTTTTTTTCATTCTAATATTTCCTTTTTTTGTGATTAGTATGTGATATCGTACTACGAATTATATAAATAGAAGTTTAATATTCAGAGCTTATAGGCAAATTTATATCTTAGTTTCCTATTTATGCCTCTCTATCTCTTGAAGATTCACGAAACTCTAATCTTGTTTTATCCTGCTTGAGTTTTTTGTAAAGCTTGAATTTTGCCTTTTCTAGCTCCTCATCACTATACTCAAACTCACTCTTAAGCATTTCATCACCAACATTTGCCGTATCCATTGCAAAAAGTTTCAACTCTTTTTTTGTAAGCTTTGCTTTAAGGACACTATATAACTCTTTATCTTCTACTATTAAATCAATCTCATCCATCATAGAAAATTCTGCTATAAGTCTTCTAAAACTATTTTCACTGTGATACTGTCTCCAGACTGTACTTTCTAACATTTACAATTTCTCCAATATTTGAGTTAAATCTTTCTCTTTTATGATGATGTTTGCCTCTTTTTCTAAAATCTCTCTAGCGCAAAACGCCACTCTTGTTCCAGCGTACTTGAACATGCTTAAGTCATTTGCACCATCTCCACACACAAGAGTCTCCTCTTGTGTAACACCAAGAATATTCTGCAGACGATTTAACATATCACCTTTTGAGTGTGAAAACATCATATCACCACCTACAAGACCTGTAAGCTTTCCATCTTTCTCATGGAGTACGTTCGAGAAGTCTGCATCATATCCAAGGATATCTTTTGCATGTCCTGTCGCAGTTCTAAAACCACCAGAGAAACATACAACTTTGATACCTTGGTGTTTAAGCTCGGCTATAGTCTCTACCGCACCGGGCATATAAGGCAGGTTTTGACTTATTTTTTCAACTATAGAAAAATCAAGACCTTTTAAAAGCCCTACTCTTTGTTGCAGCGACTCAAAAAAATCAAGTCTTCCACTCATAGCCTCTTCGGTTATTTTGGCGACCTCTTCTCCTATTCCCAACTCATCAGCGAAAAAGTCTATAGTTTCGCCATCCATTAGCGTCGAATCAAAATCAAAAACAGCAAGTTTTAGCATATATTTTTCTCTCCTAAGACTTCTTGCAAGAAGTCTTTTGTTATAATGTCGCAATTATAGCGAATTAGGATTTTTTTTGTTTGATACACTCATAAATAAATTAAAAAACGATACATACATTACCCTTGAGACTACTCCTGGTCACTCTGCTCAGTTCACTCCAACCATAGAAAAGATTGCGGACTTAGGTTTGGATAAATTAGTAGATGGATTCTCAACGACTGACAACCCACTAGCAAAACTCAAATACAATGCTCTTTTTGCAGCAAAAATGCTCCAAGATAGATTCGAGAAACCAGTTATAGCTACTATGAGTATGAGAGATAGAAATAAAATAGCGCTTCAGTCAGACCTACTTGGTGCAAATGAGATAGATGTTAGAGCGATTCTAGCACTTACTGGAGACCCTGCAACGATAAGTGATCAGCCTCATGCCAAAGGTGTTTTTGAGGGTGATAGCTCTCTACTTCTTGATATCATCTCTGCATTTAACTCAGGCATGAACTACGGTGGAAAGCCTTTTGCAGTAGCTCCCAAAGAGATTTACCCTTTTGCAGTTGTCAACTCCTATGCAAAAAACCCAAAAACACTCCAAAAAAAGATGCAAAAGAAGATTAAACATGGAGCAAAAGGAATCATAACCCAGCCTGTGTATGATGTAGAGAGTGCTGCAAAACTTCTAGAACTTTTAGATGCTGCAAATGCCGACTGCTGTCCTGAGTACAAACGAGCTGAACTTATCATAGGAATTTTTCCCATAACAAAACTTCGTACAGCACAGTTTCTTGCCGCTCATGTTCCAGGGATCAATGTTCCAGACACCTGGATAGAAGCCCTAAGAGTCGCAAATGCCAAAGGCGGTGCCGATGAAGAGTATAGAGTTGGATTTGAGCTGAGTAAAAAGCTCTTTGATGATATTAAAGCACTCCATCCAAAAATCCATCTCATGACTGCAAATCAGTTTCAACTAGCTCACGATATACTAAAATAACAGACTTAATTAAGGAAAAAAATGATTGATTTAAAACTACTACAGAAAGATTTTGATGGTGTAAGTGCCAAGTTACAACGTAAGGGAGTAAGTGCAGAAGTACTTGACTCTTTAAAAACAAAATTTGAAGAGCTTAAAGTGGCTAAAGTAGCTTTTGAAACTCTTCAAGCTGCTCAAAATGCAATGAGTAAAGAGTTTGGCGTTTATAAACGCGAAGGTAAAGATATATCTGAACTTAAAGCTCGCGTAGATGAAAACAAAGTAAAAGTAGCTGATGCTATCGAGATACAACGCCAATGCCAAGAGGCTTTAGAAAAAGTCGCTATGGCTGTTCCAAATATGCCAGATGATTCTGTTCCAGATGGTGCAGATGAAGAAGACAACATAGAGCTGAAAAAAGTTTTAACACCAAAAGAGTTCTCTTTTACACCAAAAGAGCACTGGGAACTAGCAGAAGAAAATGGCTGGATAGACTTTGAACGTGGGGTCAAACTTGCTACATCGCGTTTCTCTGTAAGCTTTGGAATGGGTGCTAGACTAGAGCGTGCACTGATTAACTTTATGCTTGATTTTAACCGCAGTCGTGGCTTTGATGAAGTAAGTGTTCCAGCACTTGTAAATCGTACAGCACTAGAAGGAACGGGACAACTTCCTAAGTTTGAAGATGACCTTTACAAGATGGATGGACAAGAGCTTTTTCTTATCCCTACGGCAGAAGTTCCAGTAACGAACCTCTACCAAGATGAGATTTTAACTTCGGATGAACTCCCTAAAAAGATGACAGCTTACACTTCATGCTTCCGCAAAGAAGCAGGAGCAGCTGGGCGCGATACTCGTGGGATGATAAGACAGCACCAGTTTCATAAGGTAGAGTTAGTTGCTATGACGACTCCTGAGACTAGTGAGCAAGTTTTTGATGAGATGGTTAGCTGTGCTTCAGATATATTAACTGCCTTAGAGCTTCCACATAGACTAGTAAACTTATGTACAGGAGACCTAGGGTTTGGTGCTGCACACACAACAGACATCGAAGTATGGTTACCGGGACAAAATCAATACCGCGAAATCTCCTCTATCTCAAACACGAGAGACTTCCAAGCAAGACGAGCTAAAATTCGTTACAAAGATGGAAAGAAAAATGTCTTTGTTAATACGTTAAACGGTAGTTCTCTTGCAGTTGGTAGAACTTTAGTGGCTATCATGGAAAACAACCAAAACGAAGACGGAAGCATTGATATTCCTGAAGTTTTAAAACCTTATTTGGGGATGTAAATAGTATGGCTTATATCGATTTAACAAGAGAGACTTTCGATGAGACACTAGATAATAACGAAATCGTTATTATTGACTTTTGGGCAGAGTGGTGTGGACCTTGTAGGACATTTGCTCCTATTTTTGAAAAAGTAGCTGAGAACAATCCTGATGTAACTTTTGCAAAAGTGAACACCCAAGAGCAACAAGCACTAGCTCATAAGTACAATGTGCACTCTATTCCTACACTGATGGTTGTAAGAGATGGGATTATTTTACTAAACTCCGGAGGCATGCTTCCTGAAGATAAATTTGATGATCTCATAACTCATGTTAAGGGTCTTAATATGGATGAAATACGTGAAGAGTTAGCTCAAGATGAAAAGGACTCAGATGGATAATAAAGATGTTGAACTCGATGCAAAAGAACTATTTCTAGGTTTAGCGATGGTGCTACACTCCACAGCAGGAAATATAGAAAATAAAAAAATGTCTTATGAAGATGCTAAAGAGCTTTATACAAAAGTTTTACCTGATATTTCTAGAATGATACTAGAAGAGCACTCTGATGAAGAGATGATTGCAGCAGCGAAAAAGATGGGTGCCCTACTCAATGAAATCGCCAAGAGCAAAGGTGTCGAGATTACAGAGTAACACAAACAACTTGCACTTACAAGAAGGATATTCAAATGAATATTAGTTTTTCTGATTTAGACATATATAAAGAGTCTCAAATTGTTCCCTATTTAGAGGGTGAGTCTGGGATAGGAAAGACATCTATTATAGAGCAGTACTCCAAAGCAAAAGGAATGGACTGCATCATAATGGGTGTTGCTTCACTAGATCATATCGAGTTTTATGGGAGAACAGTTTCAACAGATATCGTAGCAGGTTTTAATGATGAAAAATATACTGTATTTAACAAGTCCATTCCTAACTGGGTATCAAGAATCCTACAAAATGATGAGAAGAATCAAGAGACTCTTCTTTTTATAGATGAACTCAATCGTGCAGAACCACAAAACCTTCAAAGCTTAATGAACCTGATACTTAAAAAAGAGTTTGGTTCTGATAGCATTAAGTTACCCGACTCTCTCTTTATCGTCTGTGCAGGAAATCCCATAGATAATGGTAACTATCTTGTTGAGTCACTCGATAAAGCGATGCTTAGTAGAATGGCAATAGTTAAAGTCACTGCTACTCTTGAGTCATGGAAGAAAAACTATGCACTGCAGCATGATGCTAAGTATGATAGACAAGTTATACATCCCCTTGTCATTAACTACCTTGAAGATAATCATGCTGACTTTTTACTTGAAGCGATAGAGGATGATATGAGTGATCCTGGTATGGATCCAAGAAGATGGGATATGATCTCTAGGCTGCTCTATACCTATGAAAAAAATGAAAACAATCCAAGTAGTTTAATAGCCCTTTTATCTACAGTCTCTAGTAAAGAGGTCGCCCCAAAACTTGTAAGCTACATCAACAATTCGAATGTTCTAACATTCTCTAAAATTCACAAGCAACTTACTGAGTTCTTAAACTCAAACAATGAAAAAGAGTTCGATTCCTATTTGCTAGAAGAGAAGAGTGATAACACTGAGTACCTTGACCTTCTTACATCACTTCACTCTAAGTGGGAAGCTTGTCAACCTGTAACACAGGTGAATATTCTCACCTCTTCTTTTTATGCACTCAGTGCAAAAAGAGTAAGTGATGACATATTTGCACTTATTCTTAAAATAAGTTCTGAAGAACACATCATGTCCATAAAAATTGGACTAGATGGTGCCAAACAAGTTATAGATGAGATAGATGAAAAATATAACTTGGGCATCAGTGAAAAAGTATCAGATAGTTTACTCAAGCATATTGACCAGACTAATCCTTTCATAGCATCACTTCTTCAATCCTAAGGACACTTGGATGACACAAGAAGGTCTTCATCAACAGTTAATACAAACTTGCAAAAATGGAACTACAGATGATGTAAATCAGTGCCTCGACTTAGGAGCTGATCCAAATTTTAATATAAAAAGACCTCTCAATGCTCTTCATACGGCAATAATAAAAGACGATGTTGCAATGGTCAAACTACTTTTAGAACATGGTGCCATCGTAAAAGAGTTTGTCCTACAACAAGCTATACAACACAACAAAAACTACTTAGAGATTTTACTCCCAAACTTTGCTGATTGCGAAGATATAAGTCTTCTTATGGGAACTCTTCAAGCAGCCATTAACATAGACGACATAGATCTCGCAAGACAAGCCATTTCTCAAGGTGCTAAACCTGAAGCATTGGTTGTATATGCAATCCGAAATATCAATAGTATAAAAATGCTACAGTTGTTACTTGAAAACGGTTTAAATATACATACTGAAAAAAATATGATTTTATCTGAGTGGATGGGCTCGTCTGCCATGCATGGAGGTGAGAACTGGAAGAGTGCTAAAGATGATCTGATAGCTTTTCTCTTTGAGTATTACAAAGAAAATCTAAACGCGATAGAGAAGTTTAAATCCTTGAGAGTTCCTGATAAAAAACATCTCTTTTTGATGGGACTACATACTAATAACTTTACAATAATGAAGTTCGCACTTATGATAGGAGCAGATAAAAGTGAAGCACTTAATTCTGCTCATCGCCAATACAGTGCATATAAAAAAGGGGATATCGGTAGCATATACTCTACAATATATACAAGTAATAGCAGTGGAAAGCTAGACTACGAAATTATTGAGTATATATTAAACTCCGATATAAAATTCAGTAAAACTACTATCTCAAGAGCAGTATGTTTTAAACATGATGACATCTTAAATGCACTCAATACTATGCATGACTTAGAGTATGGATATGAGATGGCTTACGAGTATCAAGATGAAGATCTATGCAACTACTTTACGACTAAAGGTGTCACTAAAGAGACGCAAGAGCTCATAAAAATGAAAGTTTGTGCTATCAAAGGCGAACTAAAAGAGTTGCGCAAAGTAGTTAGTGAGGGTGCAGATGTAAAAGCACTTGATCTTGACACCATCATCGAAACTATAAATCAAAACCAGCTAGAAGTCATCAAGTATCTCGAAGGTTCAGGAGTATTGTTAGATGCAACCCTAAACAGATATCTCAATCAAGCAATGAGCCAATATAAAGCATATGAGACTGTAGCTTATCTCGTTGAACAGGGTCTTGATATAACTCATATCAAAAAAATACCACCCGAATTTAAAAAAAGATACCCAGCTTTAGCTGATATGTGGCAGAGAAGATTTAGGAATATTTTTGACTATACAATTTACTTAGTAAAAGAAGTTCACCCAAATATGGAGGGCAAGGAAAAAGAGGAACTACTCAATAGAATTGCCCAACTCTCATCTCTACCTTATGTAATAAAACACTCCCAAAGAGAAAACAGTTGAAAAGTGACCAAGATTACACCAATAGTTGGAAAACAAGCTTTAAAGAGATGATTATCTCCATGATTGCTTCCAATAAAAATGAGTTACTATGGTATGCAAATTTTTTGAGCCGATGTGAATATAAATTTCATTTTAATGAGTCTTTTACTTCAGCTGTTTTTTTTAACGGAAGCAATTTCGTCATAACTATTAATCCTGTGATTTTTGAA
>JAYEHI010000115.1:0-2426 GCA_034659455.1 Campylobacterota bacterium
ACAAAGATAGAGAGATAAAGGGTGAGAAAACTTCCGATAGTGTAGACTAAAAATGAAGCTATCCAAGAGGTGATAGCATGACTCATAAGCCACTGTATAAGAGCTGTGCCTTCTAGTGTTGCACTAAAACTATCAGTATGGGGAACACCATTTTGCATAGTTGTTGAGGTTGTCTCCACATTCATGCTTCCAAGAGCGTCAAGCCCCATCCCAGCAACTATAAAAAAGAGAAAGTAAAGCACAATCATACTGAGTATGAAAGGAAGTAAGGAGTACTTGATCATTTTACCCGTAAATAGGTCTTTTAAGCTGAGTGAGAGAGTACTGTTTTCGCTATTCATCTACGAGTTTTCTTTTATGATTTTAAGAGATTTTTCTATATCACTATCACTCATAGCACCACTTTTGTAAAAAAGTAGAGTGCCATTTTTAGAAAAAATAAGAATGTTGGAGGCATCATCTTCAATCTCCCATTCGTTTACTAAAACACTGTTTTTGTCTTTTACGTAAATAGTATTTGGAAACTCCTCTTGTTTGCTTTTTAAAAGTTTCTCTATTATAAAGTTTGGTTTCCAAGTTGCAGCTAGGTTGATGATGGCGATGCTTTGAAAATTAACTCTTTTAGCCTCTTTTTCTACTTTAAGCACTGAGGAGTAGTGCTTGTTTACGTCTTTTTCATCTGGGTCAACATAGAACATTACATAGACTTTGTCTTTTATGCTCGAAGAGTCCCATGCACTGCCATCTTCTACATAACCGCCATTATCACCTGATATTTCAGTCTGTTTTGGAACTTCTCCAACAGTCGCTGCATTTAAGTTAAGTATTGTAAGTAGAGAGATTAATAGTAGTTTTAGTTTCATAGTTTACTCCAGAGTTTTTGATTTAGTTTGAGCTCTTCAACGATGCCTATGGCTAGATGAAGAGTAGAAACGTATTCCATCGCTATTTTATACTTTAATAGTGAATGAAAAACAGACGGTTCAAATAAGTCTTTATTATACTCTATGGCCATATGTACGTTTTTGGAGTTAAATGAGACGTAAACGGGATGCTTAGAACGCTTTTTATAGTCAAGTAACTTTTTCATAAGAGTGTGCGTTAAAATGTATCTCGCCTCTACTTGGTCGCTAGAGTAGACAACGAACTCTTTTTCAAACGCTACGTCATCCATCTTAACTAGTTCATCACGCCCGAAGTTATTTGACTGCAGCCAGTGTCCAACTAAGTCTCCAAAACTACTCTGAGCACTATCGGGGAGGACAACAGTAGAGCCATGGAAATTTTTGTTAAATTCGCTTATGATAAAAAGACCTTGAAATATAGTACTCCAAGAGGTTCTTCCTTCAGAGTCTTTATGGCGTTTCTCTGCATGAAAGTCTGAAAACTGTATGTTTACATTGTCAATTTTTCCTGTGACGTAGTCGTTTCCATTTACCCTGTCTGGTGTAGAAGTAAAGAGTTTTGAGCGAGTAAAATATTGACTCGGAATATGCGACTCTGGTAAGTAAGAGAGTTTTTCATCTATTGAGGAGATAAGCGGTCTGATGATTTTCTCTTTAAACTCTTTAGTATAATCTTTTATGAGTAGTTTGTAGATAAACCCACCAACACCAATGTAAGCTATTCCAGAGAAAGCTAATCCCTCTACATCAAGATGATTTTCAAATATAAAATAAAGTAAAATGGCAACGAAAAACGTATAAAAAGTGCCAATAAGAATAATGCGGTATCGTAACTGTTTTCTATTCTTTTCTAGCTCTTCTAGTGTTGGAAAGAGGGTTTTGTAGTAAAAGTCGGTAAGTTCGCTTAATCCTTTCATGACTTACTGGTTAAATAGCTCTTTAACGTTTACATTTTTTCGCTCACTCTCATCTATCTCAAATACCTCTTTTCTTGTGTAGTTCATAGCTGTAGCCATAAAGTTAGTAGGGATTTGCTCTAGAGCGTTGTTGTAGTCGGTGACTGCTTGATTGTAGGCGCGACGTGCTGCTGATATCTGCTCCTCTACTTCATTTAAAGAGCGTTGTAGATGCATTACATTTTCATTTGCTTTTAAGTCTGGATAATCCTCAACTGCAACCATAATAGAGCCAAGTGCTGAACTCACCTTAGCATCTAACGCCATCTTGTGCTCATTAGATATATTTGGTCTATTAGCCTCGGCTCGAAGTTTTGTTATCTCCTCAAGTGTACCTTTTTCATGCTCCATATATTTACTAACAGAAGCCACTAGATTCGGTATGAGGTCATAGCGTTTTTTAAGTTGTGTATCGACACTTCCAAATATGTTTTCTACTTGGTTCTTCTTCGCTACGAGCGAGTTGTACATAAGTACGAGTATGATTGCTAAAACGATTGCTATTATAAGTGGTGTTGACATATTCAATCCTCTTGTGTATTTAAGAAGCATTGTACTATATTTG
>JAYEHI010000116.1:0-2417 GCA_034659455.1 Campylobacterota bacterium
ATAGATAGAGTTGTTGTAAAAGAAGAGAACAAAGAACGTATCGCTGCCGATGTTGAGAAAGCTCTTAAAGAGTCATATGGCGAACTTGAGGTTGATATTCTTAATCATGAAGAGTTAGGCATTAAAGAGCATAGTATTCATTACTCTGAACATAATGCATGTTTTGACTGTAAAATAAGCTTTGACCCACTTGAGCCTCTCTCATTTTCGTTTAACTCGCCTAAAGGTGCTTGTCCTGAGTGTGATGGTTTAGGTCTTCGTTATGCACTTGATCAAGAGAAGATTATTGATCAGGACTTAAGTATAGAGAAGGGTGCTGTTAAAATAGTTTATGGATTTAATAAAGGTTACTATTTTACCTTTTTAAAAGGATTCTGTGCTCAAAACGATATAGATATCACAGTTCCTTATTCAGAACTACAAGAGCATCAAAAGAAAGCCATACTTCATGGAAATATAAATGAAGTAACATTTCTTTGGAAGAAGCATGAGGTGAAGCGTCTATTTCCTGGAATTATTCGTATCGCTTACGATATGTTTAAGGATGAAAAAGAGTTGTCAGACTACATGAGTGAAAAAGTTTGTAATATCTGTGATTCTCATCGTCTTAAACGCGAGTCTTTAGCTGTAAGAGTTGGAGATAAAGGAATAGCGGATCTGCTGAAAATGCCAATTGCAAAAACTTACGAATGGTTTGCAAAAGAGGAGCATTTCGAGCATATGGATGAGCAAGCTGTTCAAATATCCGCACCAATTTTAAATGAGATACGAGAGCGTTTATACTTTTTACATGACGTTGGACTAGGTTACATTACACTAGGACGCGATGCAAGGACTATATCTGGTGGTGAAGCACAAAGAATTCGTATCGCATCTCAAATAGGAAGCGGGCTTACTGGTGTTTTATATGTCCTAGATGAGCCGAGTATCGGACTGCATGAGAGAGACACTCTTAAGCTTATTAGAACACTTCGTTCTCTACAAGAGAAAGGCAACAGCGTTATAGTCGTTGAGCATGACAAAGAGACTATAGAAAATGCTGATTTTATTATAGATATAGGCGAGGGTGCAGGGAAGTTTGGTGGTGACGTTGTCTTTAGCGGTACTCTACCACAGCTTAAAAAAGCAAAAACTCTAACCGCTGACTATCTCTATGGGCGTAAAAAGATAGAGTACTTTTATAGACGTAAGCAAGAGAAGTTTATAGAGATAAAAAATGTAACCTTAAATAATATCAAAAACTTGAATGCTAAAATACCTCTTAACAATTTTGTATGTATTACAGGGGTAAGTGGAAGTGGTAAGAGCTCTTTGATGTTACAGACTCTATTGCCAACGGCTAGAGAACTTTTAAATCATGCAAGAAAGGTTAATAAAGTAGCTGGTGTTGAGATAACGGGACTAGAAAATGTTGATAAAGTTATATATCTTGACCAGAGTCCAATAGGAAGAACACCACGTTCAAACCCTGCTACTTATACTGGCGTTATGGATGAGATAAGAAATCTCTTTTCTCAGACAAAAGAGTCACAAATACGAGGCTATACAACTTCGCGTTTTAGTTTTAATGTTAAAGGTGGTCGTTGTGAGAAGTGTCAAGGTGAGGGTGAGATTAAAATAGAGATGCACTTCCTACCAGATATTTTAGTAAAATGTGACACCTGTCATGGTACTAGATATAATCAACAAACACTAGAGGTTTTTTATAAAGGTAAAACTATATCGGATGTGCTAAATATGTCAGTAGATGAAGCATATGAGTTTTTCGCTCCTATACCAAAAATAAACTTGAAAATGAAAACCTTAGTGGACGTAGGACTAGGTTATATCACTCTTGGACAAAATGCAGTAACACTCTCAGGTGGTGAAGCACAACGTATTAAACTTGCTAAAGAGCTAAGCCGTAAAGACACGGGAAAAACACTCTATATATTGGATGAACCAACAACAGGACTTCACTTTGCTGATGTCGATAGACTTACAAATGTCCTTCATAAGTTTGTTGAACTAGGAAACTCTATGCTTATTATCGAACATAATCTTGATATGATAAAAAATGCAGATTGGATAATTGACATGGGACCAGAAGGTGGATCAGGTGGAGGACTCATTATCGATGAAGGCTCACCTGAGGATCTAGCCGCATCATATGAAAAAACAGGCTCTTTTACTGGTGAATATCTTAAGAAAGAGTTGGCACTACACTAATGGAAATTATAACTGAATCAACGGAAACGATTACATTTCTGGGCTCAGATTTACCTGCTGAAGTCTTTATTTATGGGCATGGAATGGGTACTTGGTATATATTAGCTTCTATAGCCACAATAGCTGTTATTCAAACTGCAATTGTAGTTAGAAAGTATGTTGAACAGAATAGATAGGTATTTCATTTTGCTCTAAAGTGAGAGTTTAAT
>JAYEHI010000117.1:0-2413 GCA_034659455.1 Campylobacterota bacterium
TAAATAACAAAGGAGTTTACATGATAAAAAGTATTATTAACAGTGGTATATTGACGGCTGCTCTACTCTTTAGCGCTTGCGGTAGCGATAATGAAGCTGAAGAGAGATTAGAGACACAGCAGATGCTTGATGATGGTGACTATGAAGCAGTAATTGCAAAGCTTGAAGGGAGTGCAGACTCTAAAGAGGATTATTTAACTTTAGCTTCTGCATATATGGGGAGAGCAGGTTTTAGTCTTTTGGATGTAGTTTCTGTACTCTCTGATGAAGATGCTGATTTGGTATCTTCACTAGGTAAAAGAAGCTCATACAAAAGTACTTTAGACTTAGAAAAAGCTACTGCATATTATCAAGAAGCAGTAGGTAAAGGTACTTGTGCACAAGACAATAATGGTACTTTGAGTGGTTCTCAAAAAGATATATGTCTCTACATAGGTCTCTCGGCAGTAACAAAAGTTGCTTCAACGGTAACTTTACTTGTGGGTGACATAGATAGTTTTGCTAGTGATGATTTTAATGCAACAACAGATTACAAGTTAAAAGCTTCCGGGTGTGCTCTGAAGTATGCCTTTGACAACAATGCAACGGTGCCAGCGGAGTGTACTATAACACCTTCGAGTGATGTTAACTTCACAGTCACTAATAAAATATATACGCCTATTACGGTTGTAGCAAACGATGATACAAATAGTACACCCTATTATTACTTGATGACACAACCTGATACTCTTACTAACACAAGACAAACAGCTTTAACAAGTGGTTACTGCTCAAATACGAGTTTTACACCAAGAGTGGATGATTATAACTCTAGTCTCTATGCATGTCCAGTTAACGAGACTCCAGATGCAGAAGAAACAACAAGTATGAATATTTTAGTCGATGCACTAAATGGTGGGCTCGACTCAGTCTTAGCGGCTACAGAGACAGCGGCAGGTGAAGAAGAGGAAGAGGATGATATTCAGTCTTCTATTGATGAGTTTAAGTGTGAAGTTCTTGATGGAGAATACTTTGAAAATGAGCCAGAAGGTAGCAGATGTAAAACTCAAGACAATAGTACAGTTTCTCTTGATACTGATATCAGTGAAGAACAAGTTATAGACTACTTGAATAACCAAAATAACTAAGGTAAAGGGATTTATAAATGAAAAAAATTATATCGTTAGGACTCTTAGGAGCCACAAGTTCACTCATGGCATTAGGTGGAGAGTTTGCATCTTTATATAAAGATCCTCGTATTATGGGTATGGGTGGAGCGAATGTAGCTGTTGGCTCGTACTCGACGGCAGTTTTTTCTAATCCTGCTGGTTTAGCAAATATTAAAAAAGAGCACGGTTTTGTTGTGGATATTCTGAGTGTTGGTGTTACTGCTAGTTCGGGAATTCAAACTATTTCAGATGATTTTGCAAATGTCGAAGATGGAAAAAATGGTCAAACGGAAACGCAGCAGATAGTTGATATACTTGAAGAGTATAATGGAGATCAGTTTAACGTTCAGTCAAATAACTACACTTCAGTATCAAAAAATTCTGACCTTTTCGCATGGAGTATTGGTCTTTTAGCTGCTACTGATGCAGGTTTTGCAGTACACGGAAACGGTTCGGCATCAGGGTCCCTTGTAGAAGCTGCTGGAAGAGGGTATGGTGGAGTTGTTTTAGGTGCGGCAAAGACATATGACATAGAGTATGGAGAGTTAGATATAGGTATAGGTCTGAAGTACATAACTCAAACTTCATACGAAGGACCTCTTTCAGTGACTGACTTGACTGGTGACAATCCAGGAGAAACTCTTCAAGAAGAGTATGAAAAAGAAGCGTCTGGGTATGGGATAGATGTAGGAATTACATACAAGCCTCTACCGGACAGCTCATGGCATCCAGCACTAGGTCTTAGCGTTTTAAACATAGGGGCGATGGATATGGAGAGCAACTATGGAGGGCAACCACTTACTGTAAATATAGGTGCATCGGTTAGTCCTGAGGTTAAGTATATTGATAAGCTAGTTTTAGCTGCTGATTATGTAGATATGTTTAATGCAAACACGGTTCGTTTTTACTCATTTGGCGATGATGGATCAGTATCGCATACGGATCTTGTCGATAGTGACTTTATGAAACGTTTGCGTTTGGGTGCTGGAATAGGTCTGATCGATAGTACTTATTTCTCTACGACTTTAAATGTAGGACTCTATCAAGGTGCATACACGGCAGGAGTAGATATGGAGTTAACGATACTTAAACTCAATGTCGCTACTTATCAAGAAGAAGCTGGAACTGGAAGCGTAAGCATCCCAGACAGAAGATATATGGCTCAGATAGGTATCGGCTGGTAGTTTGACGAAAAAAGACTAAATACTCTTGACTTTTATCGTCATTTATAGCTATAATGACGATGAAATTAAATAATAAGAGAG
>JAYEHI010000118.1:0-2410 GCA_034659455.1 Campylobacterota bacterium
TTCTCTTTGACAAGAGTGACTATTTTACGACGGTTTTTCATTATTTTATCAGATAGGTCATCTGTAAATGTCGATGTTATTTTTACAGAGTTCGTCAATTTTTTCACACTATACTGAGCAAAAAACTCATCTTTATTAAACTCGCTCTCTATAAGTGAAAATCTATTTTTACTAAGAGATATGTAGTAACCCTCTTTTTCTAAGAGTCCTAAAGATACAAGCTTGTTAGAGTTACCAGCGTTTACACTCTCTAAAATTCCCTCTATTCGCTTCATGATGTCTTCAAAAGCGATAAGCATTATGTCATTCTCTTTTACTAGAGTATCTATAGTCTCATCTACACCGTTCATCAAAAAGTTCTCATCAACAGTGGCGTTTGTAAAACGCCGTGAAACATCTAGGTCTATACTCTTGTTTATATCCCGAAGAAACTCTTCAACTTCACTCTCATGAAAAGGAGTTTTTTGAATCTTATGCTTTTTGACATAAAGCATTAACTCTTTTACACTCTGCATAGAGTCGTAGACATGGTTCATCTCAAAAGGATGCAATCTTCCTAGATTTAAACGCCGAGATAAACGCTCTAAATCATAAACACCACGCATAGTCTCATCTAGGTAGCGTACATGAGAAGAGACTCTCTCTATGAGATTATAACGGCGGTTAAGTTCATCACTCTCCATGATAGGATTTAAGAGTCTCTCTTTAAGTAAACGCCGACCAATTGCCGTAGCGCTTCTATCTAGCATCTTCAAAAGAGTAAACTCTTTTCTATCTTTAGAGATTATTCCCATCTGCTCTAAAGCATTATTTCCAAGGTACATAAAACGGCGATTGTCTATCAAACGCGGCATAGACATCTTTTGAACTATGTGATAGTCATGTTCTATGACGAAGTGTATAAGTATAGCTAGAGACTCCGTTATCATTGAGGAGCGTTCTAGGTCAAGATGCTCTATAGGAGAGAGAAGAGACTGTATCTGATAGACCTCTTGAAATAGTTGATTTTGAAAATCTATCTTAGGTCTTTGATTGTTAACGGAATAGTGATAGTGTTCGGGAATCTCAAGATACTGCATAATATGGCGTTGGTCTTCGATGCCATCTAAAAAGGTAACGACTATTTCACTCGTTCTATAAACGTTTAAAAGATTAAAAACTTCGTCCAATGCGTAAGAGGGATCTTCACTCGTGGAGTGCGTCTCATAGAGCCAAGTCTTACCCGTTGTAACATCTATAGCCGAATAACCTACACTATAGATACCTTTAAACTTATCTACTACAAGAGAGACTATATAGTTATCATCATTATCAACTATATGGTCAAAGTTAGTTCCCGGTGAGACTATCTGTGCTATATAACGACTTATCTTAGGAGGGTTTCCTTTTTGCTTGACAACTATAACTGTATATTTTTGCTCTTGAATGAGTCGATTCAGATAGCGTTCAAAACTCACAGCTGGCACTCCAGCGAGTAGTGGGTTTTTGTCAGAGTTTTCAATGATAGATTTATTTTTCTTTGTGAGTTGAATGTTTAGGAGTTCGGCTATCTCTTTAGCTTTACCTATCTGCTCTTCATCGTTGTTAACTTCATAGACTTCATAAAACGTGCCTATCTCCATAAAGACAACCGTATCATGCCCATACTTCTCTTGGAAATGACGCTGCAGGTCGAAGTAGGTTTGTGTTAAAAGTCTGTCTTTGTTATTTAGTATTGCACTTACATCTGATGAGAGCATTTATATGAGTGTCCAGTTATTTAATTAGTGTGATTATATCACACTAGCCTTTCATCTCTTTTATAGCCCCGTAAGCCTCGTTAAGTCTCTTCGTTTTCTCTTCTGAAAACTCAAGCATCTCTTTTGGAAGTCCCTTACTTGCAAGTGAGTCGTAATGATGCTCTTTCATTAAACGCCGATAGTTCTTCTTCACTACTGAAAAGTCATCACTTGGTGAGCACTCTAGCTCTGCATAATACTCATCCATTTTACTAACAGATGGTCTCTGCTGATTATAGTTTGCATTTGAGTGGGAGTAACTTCTATATGAATAGCCATTTTTTGAAGCCTTCTCGAAGTCCTTAAAGGCTTTTGCGTAGATAAGTCTTAGCCCTATAAGTAAGAAAAAGTTAAAAGGAAAAAAAAGAATCCTAGGAGCGAAGATCAAAAGTAGTATACCAATAAGTACACTTCCAAAACAGAAACCGAGCCACATCACTTCAAGAAAGATTCCAAGAGCGATAAGTGCTAATCCAAAGAGTTTATTCATAATAGTTACATATCCTTTTTTTGTAAGGCGGATTATATCGAAAATAAGAAAATTGATTATTTATAAATGAAAGGTTCTTCAAGTGGTGGAGAAGGAGGGATTCGAACCCTCGGTAGAATTGCTTCTACACACCCTTAGCAGG
>JAYEHI010000119.1:0-2410 GCA_034659455.1 Campylobacterota bacterium
GTTCCCCTCATAGGAGAGAAGTGAAGATATCGCCTTTGCGAGGGTACTTTTACCACTTCCATTAGCTCCGAGTATGGAGACATGAGAGGGTATCTCTAAGGATATCTCTTTTAGTATGACTCTTTTGCCAAACTCGCAAGTTAGATTCTCTAGGAGTATCAAGGCTAAGCTACCTTACTCATATAGAGATGTTTCTGAAACTCTATAAAAAGAGCACTTATGTTTTTTACTTCACCTAAAATAGCCTTAGCGTCTTCAAGTGATTGGTATTTGTTAGTAAGTAAAACAGGGAGTTTGTCTTGTCCTAACTCTTCAACGCCACTCTCTATGTATTTGCTTAGTACAAACTCTATAAACTCCGTCTGCTTCTCATTTAAAAGGGCAAATATACTTCTCTTTGCCGCATTTACTCTATCTTCTCGCGTTAAGAGAGTGAAGTCACTATCAAAGACATACTCTAGTACGTCAAATATATCGCTTTTCTCCGCGTTTATGAGTCTTTTGAGAGTGTTTAACTCCTCTATACCAAAACCAGCTTCACTCAGTTTTTGAAGTAAAACTTTTCTTGTAAGTGGTTTAGACCAAATCTCTCTTAACTCAGCTTCATTTTTAAAAAACTTTGGAAGCTCTCCAAACAGGTTCTCTAAAAACTCCTGAGCAGATATGGGTTTACCATCAGCACTCCAAAATGAAGTAGACGTCATGTGTTGTATCTCTCGCACTTTTGAATCAGCTAGTTTTATTTTTATCTTTTTAGGTCGTGGGTTTTGTGGTTTAGGCTCTTTTGGCGTTTTAGGCTCTTTGGGTTTCTCAGGTAGTTCTGGTTCAATTGGCTCACCATCCCACTCAGGATCACTAAACCTTACATAAGCATCTACAAAGTCATAAATAGTGAAAAACTCCTTGCCTTCAAAAAGTCGCGTTCCTCGTCCTACTATCTGTTTAAACTCTATTATCTGATTTACAGGTCGCATAAGGACGATGTTACGTATGTTTCTTGCGTCTACTCCTGTTGAGAGTTTTTGAGAAGTTGTGAGTATGGTTGGTATGAGTTTTTCGTTGTCTTGAAACTCTCGTAAAAACTTCTCGCCTATTTCGCCATCGTTAGCAGTTACTCTAACGCAGTAGTCAACGTCTTTGCCCTTTGGCTTATTTTGGTTTACAAGGTCACGAACCAATGCTGCGTGTTCTTGCGTTGCGCAGAAGATGATTGTCTTTTCATCTGCGTTTGCCGCATTCATAAAGATTTTTACTCGTTCTCTTTCGCGTTCGACTATCTCAATGTTTTTGTTAAAGTCGCTCTCAACGTAGAGTTTTCCCTCTTCTACCTCTCCATCAAGGAGCTTATCATCCGAGGTAAATATATAGTCATCAAGAGTTGTTTTGATGCGTTTGACTTTAAAGGGCGTTAAGAAGCCATCATTTATGCCATCTTTGAGAGAGTAGATGTAAAGAGGTTCGCCAAAGTACTTGTAAGTATCTACGTTTTCACTACGTTTAGGTGTGGCTGTGAGTCCTAGTTGCACTGCAGGAGAGAAGTACTCAAGTATAGCTCTCCAGTTGCCCTCATCGTTGGCTCCACCACGATGACACTCATCTATGATGATAAAATCAAAATAGTCACTTGGGTACTGTCCGAAGTTTGCTTGTGGCTCTCCCTCTTCATCTGTTCCACTTACAAAGGACTGAAAGATAGTAAAAAAGAGACTGCCATTTGTAGGAACGCGACCGCTCTTTTTTATCTCTTTTGGTGTTATGCGAACCATAGCATCTTCGGGAAATGCACTAAAAGAGTTATAGGCTTGGTCGGCTAATATGTTTCTATCTGCCAAAAAGAGTATGCGAGGTCTGCGTTTACCATCGCGTTTAAGTGTCCACCGCGTTTGAAATAGTTTCCATGCTATCTGAAACGCGATGGCTGTTTTTCCTGTTCCTGTTGCTAGAGTAAGTAGTAGTCGCGTTTTGTTCTCTGCGATGGTGTTTAGCGTTTTTTGTACAGCTATCTCTTGGTAGTAGCGAGGTTGCCATGAACCACTTCTACTCTCAAAGGGTACAGATGCAAACTTATCTCTAAACTCATTCTCTTTTTCATAAGTCATCTTCCAAAGTTCGTCAGGAGTAGGAAAGTTCTCTACTAAACCCTCTTCGCCACTCTCTAAACATATAGAGTAAATTGCATCGCCATTACTTGAGTAAGTGTAGTTAAGTGAGAGTTTTTTAGCATAGAGTTTCGCTTGCGCTACGCCCTCACTTACATTTAGCTCTCTGCGTTTAGCTTCTACGACTGCGAGTTTTACGCCTTTGTAGACTAAGATGTAGTCAGCTATGAGAGGTTTAGTGCGAGTGCCACCGACTAAGATGCGACCATCGGTTATGCGACAAACGTTCTCTTCACGAAGAACGTAACTCT
>JAYEHI010000120.1:0-12017 GCA_034659455.1 Campylobacterota bacterium
TATGTCTCCCCATACCCATTTTTCACCTGTGCTTTTTTTGCAAGTATCTGAACACTTTGTGTTATCTCTTCGCCCGCTATGTGGTAATGTTCATGAAGTTTTTCAAGAGATTCTTCTATTTTTTTTGAGAGTGTATCGCTTAAGTCGTCTATTCTCTTTTTCATCTCTACAACCTGTTTATCTTTTGAATCAGCCATCTCTTTAGAGATAGAGCTTAGTTGCGACTGAGATTTTATATAGTCATTTTTAACACTCTCAACATCTCTAATAATCTCTTTAAGCATCGAGTATATATCATGAAGTCCACTATTTTGTTTCTCTAACTCTTGCATTTTGTTTGACGATAGAACCATCTGCTTCATAATCATCTCACTTTGCGTGCGAATATTTTCCAGTCGTTTATCGCCTTCATAAAGTGAAGTAGAAACTCCTTCCGTATGAGATTTTAGAGCTATTATCTGACTTTCAAAAGCTTTAGTTACACCTGAGAGTTGTTGCAGTGTATGTTTTGTGATGGTAGTTGCTATCTCACCTGAAACACTTTTTATCTCACTCAAGCTTGTTTTAAGACCCTCAATATCTTCAGAGATGTCTCCCCTACTCTGCACAGCTCGTTCTAGTAGTCTGTTCAACTTATTATAGTGATCTTGTTCAGCTACTCTTAGTATGTCTATGTGTTTATGTACAACGTTGTCCAATTCAGGCATCTGCACCTCTGTAAAGTACTCAAAGCCTTTACTCACACTCTTATGCCATGACTCCATCTCGTCAAACTTATCTACAAACTTCGCTTGATTTTTTAAAACAGTGTCAAGTGCTTTGATGTCCTCTTTAAACTGTGTTCTAACCTCTTCTCTTGATGTCTGATCAGCCTCTTGCGAGATGCTCATCCTCTCTTCGAGATCAAGTATAAACTTCTTAAGATCACTTATCTCGCTCACTAGTACCTTTATAAACTCTTCTTGGGCTCTCGTCTTCTCGGATATCTGTGTTTGATGGAGGATATTCATAACTATGTATAGAAGAAGCGAGACCAAAAGAGGAAAGAGAGACTCACGAAGAAGAAGCACCACATCGCTAGTCTCGGGCTGAATAATAAAGTGAACAAGAGATGCAATGCTTCCTATTCCTATCATAAGTGGAGCGTAGTTTATCTTGTTAGGTTGTTTGAGTATAAATACCTGTCTTAAAAAAAGTAGTGCCATAAACGCGAAAGCTAAGAGCAAATCATTGTTAAACATCACTATCTCCACTATTTTAAATTTTTCTATTTTATCATAATTATTTACAAAACAAAACCTAGTATCTCTTTTGGATGCGCTACCGTATTGTCATATTCACTCTCAGGTGAAAACCCCCATGTAGCAAAAAGAGAGTCTATCTTGGCATTTTGAGCACTCTGGATGTCTTTGGAGTTGTCTCCAACCATCCATGCTTTATGGGATAAAGCATCATATTTATAATGATCAAGTATTTTATGTATCATCTCAGGATTTGGTTTTGAAGCACTCACTTCATCCGCACCGATAATGATATCAAACATATGATCAATGTTTAAAGACGAAAGCATCAGTTTTGCAAACTTTGTTGGTGCATTTGTTGCCACGGAGAGTTGGACATTTGCGTTTAGCAAGTTCTCAAGAGTATCTAAAACACCATCGTAAAGATAAGGGTTTTGAGTACACTGAATACTATAGTGTTCCTCAAACGCCAGCCTATCCTTTTTCTCATACTCCTGCGTTCCATAAAAAAGCTTAGGAAGATTTCTCACTTCCATATTTATAGCTTTAACTATAAAATCCTCGCTCAGTGGCTCTAAAGAGTAATGAATATCTCTTACATGGTTTATAGAGATAGTTATATCTTTTTTAGAGTCTATAAGTGTTCCATCCATGTCAAATATTACGATTTTCATTAGTACATTCTCCTTCTGTTATAGGGTCTTACCCCTCTTCTAATAGGCATAGTATTATAATACCCACGATTTATCTGCTCTGTATCTTTATCGAAAACCATAGGTGGTGGTAAATCTTTGTTTGTATCATTTATCACCATTGTATCTATATATTTACTTGTTTTATTCGAAGCATTTAATGTAATGGGGCCGTGATTGTACTCTTCTTCTGTGATAGTCATTTCACCTGAGAGTTCTATAGCTCCAATAAAAGTGATATTTACATCAGTTGCATTCATTGTCTTCCACTTTAAAAGATAAGAGAGTTTTTCTCCTACTAAAACACTTTTTGCTTCAAAAAAAATGATTTCAGGTTCTCCTTTTTGAGGAAGCTCTAGCTTGGGAAGTTCATATGCATTTAATGAAAAAGTGATGAAAAAAAGCAAAAGAACTCTTATCATTATCTCTACTTCATCTTCTCATATATCTCAATAAGTGCATCAACAAAGAGATCGCTATCGTTAGCACATCGAGCAACTCTATACTCTCTAAACCCCAACTCTTCAGCTATCTCTCTATACTCTATCTCTAGTTCAAAATCTGTCTCCGAGTTATCGATAGTAAACGCCACTGGCACTACTATGACACCACGATTACGAACCACTTTGAGTTTATCATCAAGTGAAGGAGTAAGCCACTCCATAGGACCTACTTTTGACTGATATGCTAAGTGAGTCTCATGAAAGCCCATACCCTCTTTTTGTAGCATCTCATTTAAAATAGCTACGTGTTTTGTGACATGCTTTTCATAAACATCACCAGCGTCTACTATCTTTTTAGGAAGGCCATGTGCTGAAAATATCAAATCAAAATCTCTATAGTCATCACTTCCAACACTTTTCTTTATATTTTCAATAACCGATCTATTATATGTCTCATTTTCAAAGAAGTGCTTTATCTCTACTAAAAGTGCATCACCACCAGCCTTATGATAAGCCTCTTCAAAATCTTCAAGTGATGACTTTGTAGTTGTTGAAGATTGCTGAGGATAGAGAGGAATCAGATATATTTTCTCCACTTTAGCTTCATTGAGTCGCTCTATCACTTCACTTGCAAAAGGAGGTGTGTAACGCATAGCAAAGTCTACTATGACATCCTCACCGAGTCTCTCTTGAAGTTTAGCAACAAGCTTTTTTGTATGCCCAACTATAGGAGATTTCCCACCAAGTTGTCTATAAATCTCTTGAGAAGACTCAGTACGGTTAAAAACTATCATACCACCAACAAACTTTCTGAGCAATCCACTTTTCATAGTAAGTATGTTTTTATCAGCAAACATATTTTTTAAAAAAACTTCAACCTCATTAAGATTATTTGGTCCACCCATATTCAGGAGTATTACTGCTTCTTTCATTGACTTATATTCCTTATCACTTTAACAGCTCTAGCAACTCGTTACCACTAAACTTAATATCATCTTGTTGTTTATTATCATCATATATTCCATCTTGGAGTGCCTGTTTTTTCTTCTGCATCTCTAAGATTTTCTGCTCTATTGTATTTTCTACTATGAGCTTATAGACAAAAACTTTTTTTCTCTGCCCTATTCTGTGGGCTCTATCAGTCGCTTGATTTTCAACCGCTGGATTCCACCATGGGTCATAGTGAATGACTGTATCTGCTTGAGTGAGGTTTAGACCAACTCCACCAGCTTTCAGTGAGATTAAAAATATATCTGCACTTCCTCCACTAAACTTATCTATTACCTCTTCGCGTTTTTTTGTATTTCCCGTTAGCTTAACGTAATTAATACTCTTTTGCATAATCTTCTCTTCAATTATCGCTAACATTGAAGTAAACTGAGAAAATACCAATATCTTTCTACCCTCTGCTAAAAGCTCATCCACAAGATCTAAAAACAGCTCCAACTTTGCAGACTCTTGAACTTTTTGAGCCTCTTGTATTTTGAGAAGGCTCGGATCACAACAGACTTGACGTAGTTTTAAAAGTGCATCGAGTATGGTAATATGCGAAGAGCCTAAACCCTTAGCATCAACTGCCTCTTGTACTTTTTTCTCCATAGTTATACGGATAGACTCATACAATTTTGACTGCTTATCACTAAACTGTGTATATTTTATTATCTCTGATTTTGCAGGAAGTTCATCAGCTACTATCTCTTTTGTTCGCCTTATCATAAAAGGTTTTATTCTTTTGTTTAGTAGGTTTTGTCGCTCAAAGTTATGCTCTTTTTCTATTGGCGTTTGATAGTAGTTTTTGAAAAAACTCATTGTATCTAAAAATCCAGGCATCAAGAAACTAAATATGCTCCATAGCTCGCCAAGGTGATTCTCTATTGGCGTTCCGCTAAGAGCGAGTCTATGCTCACTTTTGAAACTCTTAAGTGCCACTGCCATTTTAGTTTTATGGTTTTTTATTTTTTGTGCTTCATCTAAGATGATATACATAAAAGAGTACTCATTAAACTTTTTCTGATCTCGAACTATAAGGGGGTAAGTCGTGAGTAGTATGTCATACTCATCTAAAACATCAAATCGCTCTGCTCTGTCACTACCGTGAAGAGAGAGAACTTTTAGATTTGGTGTAAATTTTTTAGCCTCATTTTTCCAGTTTGCTATAAGAGATGTTGGCATAACGACAAGTGATGGACTTGTAAGTAGGTTCTGCTCTTTTAAACGCGAAAGATGTGTAAGTGTCTGTATAGTTTTTCCAAGTCCCATATCATCCGCTAAAATACCACCAAACTTAAACTCATAAAGAAAGTTGAGCCAGTTAATTCCCTCTTGTTGATAATCTCTTAGCTTTGCATTTAAACACTCAGGGGGCTTTACCTCTTTTATGCCTTTAAAGTCTTTGAGCTTCTGTGAGAGTTCTAATATGTCTCTACTTCCTCGCCAAACTATATCATCATCCATAAAATCTAAAAGATGCGCATCAAAAGAGGATATTTTCAGTGCGTCATCCTTATCTTTTTTATCAAGCAGCTCTATTATTGTATTAATGATAGGTTTTATCTGCTTCGTTTGCACCTCTACAAAATGGTTTGCATCCACTTCGATATTTAAAACTTCAGGCATACGCTCATAGCTGTCAAACTCATTAATTATACTTGTAACTAGTGGAGCTATTGGTTGTGAAGTACCATTAAACTCTAAGTTAAAGGAGAGAGAAAACCAATCATTTTTTTCATCACTCTCTACAACCACTTCACTTGATGGCTCAAACTTCATCTCAAACGCATCAGCAGACTCAACAATCCAGCCAGACTCTTTAAGTTTTGGAATTTCCTTGCTTAAAAAAAGTCTCCACTGTGCGAGTTGTTTTTGTCTATTTTGCTCTTTGAGACGAACTAAAAGATTATTATCTACTTTTTCAAACTCAAAACCAAGTGCTTCTATCTGCTCTTTAGCTAAGAGTTCAAACTCTAAGTCTCTGTGTATTTCCAATTTTTGCTCATCTTTCATTCGAGATGAGATTTCACCTTGTGGGTAGTATTTCACCAGCTCATCTTCATACAAAAAGTCTACTAAAAAAGAGTTCTCAAAGAGATAGACTCTTGCTAAAGGTTTTACTTTTATTTTTTTTGTTTTTATTGATTTTGGCGTTTGAATCTCTAAAGTAGGAAGCGTTTGTGCTACGCTAGAGTAAACCTTAGTTATATCATCTTTTGGAATTTTGGGAGCAATTTCTAGCTGTTTGTAGGTATCTATATCGATGTCTAACTCTTGAACGCTATTCTCTAAAAAGTTGAGCAGAAATGGTGGAGAAGTCTCAATAACTCGTAAACCTTTTTGAGTAAGATTTGATTTTAAGGAGTACTCACCCTTGTAGAGTTTAAACTCAAACTCTACTTTATACTTCCCATCAAGAAGTTGTAGTGGCGTTTGATTTGAATCGAAATAGCATCTACTAGATTTAACTACGTCTTTTACAACTATGTGCCCTAGAGTCCCTGAGAGTGCATCTAAGCCTTTACTATAGTAGCTCCCCTCAAGAAATACCTCCGCCATTTTCAAAATCTCTTCATCTAGGTCTGTTTTGAGTTCACGATAAGAGTAGCTATGGAAAAGTTTCCCTGCATCAAGCTCGGTACCCTTACTTATTTTTCCATTTTTTAAAAACTTTGACTTATAAAAACTGAGTTTAGACTTGTCGTAAGACTTCACACCATCTAGTCTATACGTTAGGAAATAATCGCTACTACTAAGTGCAGTAATCGCTTTTTCTTTTTGAGATTTACTTTGTGAGTTTTGAAGATTACTCAACCATTTATCTACGAGTGAGACTTTGGCTATTTCTGTTTTTTGAGAAAAAAGGCTTAACTTACTCTCTTTATTGTACTTTATGCAAACAGCGGCAACATGTTTACAGTTGTACCCAACAGGACAAGCACATCTTCCATCAATCTCTACACCATCTCCATAGTTCTCTATCTCAACATGCACGCTATAATGACTACTTCCAGTAACCACAGCAGTTATAAGAAGAGAAGAGTCATCTTCATGCACTATTTTGTACTTTTTAACTCTTCCTGTGGAGTAGTAGCTTATGCCTCTATTGTAATAAGTGTCTTGAATATTCTCTTTTATATCAGCAATAGTTATATTCATACTTTAATCCTCTTTCACTCGTAAACTCACTTCATACATAAACTGCTGCAAAGGGAGCATATCTTCATATATCTTATAGAGAGTATCTATAAGCTTTTCACCATCGACTATTAAGTCTGGTTTTAATGTTTTAAATGTTGCCATACCTTTGTAGAGACTCAGGTCAGCGTTTGACATCTCTGCACTAAAACCTCTTGGATAGCGTTTATACCCTTTTTCTAAATGAGTGTACCCTTTTCCCATCGCTTTTATATCTGTAAGTATATCTTTGAGCTCTTGGCGTTTAGTATCATCTTTTATATATTCTCTAAAAGCATCAAGCATTGGTTTTTCAAACCATCTCACCCCTACAGCGACCATAAGCTCATCAGGAGAGAAGTGCATATAAAACGCCGAACTCTGCATCCGTTTGTTGTTTCCCTGCCAAAATATCACACCGATACGAGACTTGATAGGCTCTTTATTTGCACCCATTCTTCGAGTGTCTCGATAGATACGGTAGAGTGATTTGTTTATCTTTGGAATAGCGTTTATAGTGGGTTCTAGTGCTTGGAGGTGTTCACCCATCTCAACTGTAAAAGCTCGAGAGGGTTCAAGTATCTCTTTTTCGTAAGTCTCTTTGTGAGCGACAAACCACTCTTTGTTGTTGTTCTCTCTTATCGAGCTTAAAAAACTTAGTGCATTTTCACCAAAACCTTTAAACTCCACTACTTAAGCCTTTATATCCAAAATAGTTTCATCACCAGCAATATTTCTAATTTTAACTCGTTTAGGTTTTTCATTTGAATTTATTTTTCCATTCCAAAACTCTTTTGTTTTTGTTCCATCTATGGAGATAAATCCATTTTTATCTATTTTAAGTTCGCTATCGCTTTGCCATATTCCAGCACTATTAGTGCAGTCAAGACTGATATATTCGATAAGCTCTAGACCATCTTCACTTATATTAATTAACTTACCTTTTGACTTTAGGGCTTGTTTATTATTATATTCATTTATTTTTTGTTTTAGTCTATCACTATAAAAAGAGTCTATCTCTAATTCATAAAGTACTTTATCCTCATGTAAAGTATAAGAGACTATATCATCTACAACAACGAACTCTAAAACATTTTTTAAGTCTTTCAGTTCTATCTCTATGAGTGTTTCATTGTTATCTTTTATAAACTTCTCAATAGCTGACAAATCTTCCACATCTACATAGTAAACTACAACTTTTTTTATCTCACCATCAAAGAGGTCAAAGTTATGTATCTCTTTGTTAATAATCTCGTTTATAGCTACTGTATCTAAAATTTTTTTTGTACTATCTCTTAGGTCTGGCATATATACAGGAGTTGTGCCATACTTAGAGTTTACAATAGTTCCAAACCAAAAAGAGTTTACACCCTCTGGCATTTTTGTGTTAAGTCCATCTATCATAGAGCTTAGTTTATCCATGGTTTGAATAGGGTTTCTAAAGAGATTTAGTCCATCTTGTACTTCTAAAATTTTAAAATTTGCATTAGCCTCTACAAGTCTATCACGGACTGTTTGAATGGAGTTTATACCGATATCACAATGGATAAATTTACGACCTAAATCATTGGCTACTTTTGCAGCAACACCACTTCCACCAAAGAAATCACAAACTGTCATATTTTCGTTTGAGGAGGCTTTTATAATTCTTTCAAGTAACGCTTCTGGTTTTTGTGTGCCATAATAAGGATTTTGTTCGGCAGGAATATTAAATATTTCTGTAGGTGTACCGCCATTCATATATGCTCTTCGTTGAGTACCATCTTTTTCATTGTAAATCTTATATCTTCTTCCGTCATTCTCATCAATTTTATCATATCTTTTTATAGCTTTTTCATCATATTCAACAAGACAAGCTTCGTAATTAAAAATCTTATTCTCACTTTTACAATAATAGTAGATATTGTCATGCTTTCTTGGATAATTTACTTTTGTGCTTGTTGGTCCAAAGTATTTCCAAATTAATTCGTTTCTAAAATTTTCTTCCCCAAATACTTCATCCATAAGTATCTTTACATAATGCCCTATATGCCAATCAAGATGTACATATATTGAAGCTGTATCACTCATAACTTCCTTTATAGCCATAAGGTTTTCATACATCCAGTTGAGATAATCCTCTTTGCTCCAAATATCTCCATACACCTTCTCTTCGAAAGCCACAAGTTCATCCATCTCCATTTTCTCTTCAGCTTTTTTAATTTTCTCGGCTAGTTTAGGATTTTTACGAATATAAACTTTTTTAGCATAATCAGCTCCACTTGCAAAAGGTGGATCTATATAAACTAAATCTATCTTAATATTTTCCTCTTTAAGATATGCACAAGCACTTAAACACTCTCCACGAATCACTAAGTTATCAGATTTTTCTCCTACCTCTTCTACTGTATTTAGTTCATAGTAAGGGATCCCTCTTAGAACTCTCTCTTGCACTTTATCATTGTCTTTGTAACTTAGCAGTCTCATACTACGAGTAACATTGTTAAGTATTGCTTGACCTTTTACAGGTTTTTTATCATAAGGTATGTTTCTTATTGGCATTGAAAAAATCCTTTTATTTTTTTATCCATGATTTTTAGATTATCATCTAAACTAAGACTATCTTCAAGATATAAAAAATCAATTTTTTTATACCCAAATCCCTCTTCGTTTATTTTAATAAAATCATCTTCCATAAACTTTTTAGTCTCTAAAAAGTTATTTGCAAACCCTTCACCCTTAGTCTCTAAAATCAAGATTTTAGATATATCACTACGTTCATCTCTTTTTATTATGAGAAAGTCGGTAGTATATTTTCCTATGTATTTGTAGTTAGAGTTTTGTTTTTTATAACACTCTATGACAAACTGGGTTAGACCTTTTTCGCCATTATAGTATATCTCTAAATCATCATAATTGAGTGTAAAAAACTGTTCAAGTATCTCTTTTTCAAATCCACTCTGTTTAAAATTGTAAGGCAGATAATGAAATGATTTTTCTTTACTTTTAGTAGCTGTCTCTAGTTTCTTACTTAAAACTTCTATCGCTTCATCTGTTTTACCTTGAGTGATAAGCTCCACACTTTTATCTTTTTGTTTCTGCTCATACTCATCTATAAAACTACTATTTTCATCAGCTTCTAAAATCTACTTAACCCCATCTTCTGATGGATAAAGTTTAGGGTTAAAATCTATATCTGTTAAATTAGAAGCGATTAAAAGTTCAGCACTCTGTTTGACTTTTTCGCTAGTTGTGTTAAGTTCTCTCTTCACATAAAAAGCTAATGCAATATCAGCATACACTAATGCTAAATTATCTACTTTTTTATAGATAGACTTTAACTCTTTTTCATAAGGTATTAAATCTACACTCATGAAACTGTTTTTTTGAATCTGAAATAAGAAATCAGTAAAAGTAATTTTATTATAGCTTTTATCAAAAATCTCTTTATTCTCTTGAGTATTTTCAAAAGTTCCACTCTTTATAATTTCACTACTATCTTGATATTTTTTTATATTAGCTGCTATATTTTTTAATTTTTTCTTTGTATTTGAATTTTTTTCTATATTTGTTGTGCTATATTTAATCCTAAACTGATAAAAATCAATAGCTGGAAGTTCAAGATGATTTACTCTTGAAACTCTTTTAATAGCTTTATTTTGTTCACTTTTATTTAAAGAGTTTAACTCTTCAATGGAACTATTTTGCTCTTTTTTGAGTTGTTCATTGAGTATTTTAGCATTAGATTCATTTAACCAAATAAGTGCTGTATTATTCGCTTTATCTACTTCTCTTAAACATCTACAAGATGTTTGTAATACCATATTTTTAGGACTATCTCCTGTTCCGCTTAGAATTACACTTGCCAAACTTCTACAATCCCAACCCTCTTTACCAACTTGCACAAGTAAAATATACCTTTTCCTACTTGTCGGTAAATCCAAACTTCTAAACTCTAGTTCAGCACTTGAGTCTACTTTGTACTCTTTATTTCCCTTATGAAAAGCCAATATTTCATCTTTAGGTATTTTTAGTTTTGTGATGAGATGAGGATAAACAATTTCTTCTAAGTCTTTGATACTACTACAGTAGATAGCACATTTAGCAATTGTTCCATCTTTGTATATTGTTTTGTCATAAAAAGCCTTAAAATCACTTATTGCTTGTGTCAAAATCTCAGTTTTTGATAGTGAAGCACTTTTTACTGTCGGTAGTTTCAAAAAGTTTTTTATTGCTGTAGTTAAAGGGTAGTAATAAACAGTATTTGTAATATGTGTAAATTTAAAAAAATCATCTGTATTTATATAAATTTTTTCTGCACTTTTAAGATAAGGTGTTCCACTAAATCCTAATACATTTGTTATGTTTCCTTGTTTATTCCACCATGATACAACTTGTCTTAATTTTATATCATCATTAGCTGCATGATGCACTTCATCTATCAGAATAGAGAGATTAGGCACAAGAGATAATTTTTGTTTTAGTTCATTTTCTACTATCTCATCATCTTCAAAAAGTCCACTTGCTTGAGAATTTAATATTACTTTTTCTGCATTTACCACAAAAATTTGCCCAATAGGATTTGGTAAAATACTATTTACTTTTGCTGCGTTTGGATTAACTGCAAGATTTGATTTTTTAGCAGTTTTAGCTATATCTAAAATATCAAACTTTAAAAGTTTTTTTATTTTCTTTGCTTGATTTTCTGGAAGCACCCACGAACCATCAAATGATGCTATTGCTTTTAATGAGGGAGCGATTGAATTTTTAAGTCCCGATGGAATAAGAACAAGAAAATTATGAGCAAAATTTTTATTATTTGGTTCATTTAATGCAAAGTACATATCAAGATAAATAAATGAAGCCATCAGATAAGTTTTACCCGCACCCATAGGAAGGGAGAGAAGATAATCACTGTAATTTATATTGTAAAATATCTTCTTAATTATCTCTTCATAATCCAATAGCTCATTTTCGTTAATTCTTTTAGCTAAAGATGGTAACTCTTTTTTAGCAAACTTATAAAGTGCCAACTTGGTAACACCACTATGTTCTAATATATAGTTTTCAAATTCATCAAGAGAATCATTATCTATAAAAAAACCCTCGCTAAAGAGCTTCCACAAAGGTTTGTTTTCACCCTTTATCTTTAAAAATAGATAAATTTCAATAGCTTCTATTTGAGTATCTCTAAGTTTACCTTTAATCTTTATATAATTAATAATCTCCCTAACACTACATTCATGAGAGTTTAACCATCTATTTTTTAATACTTTAATCGTTTCATTTATCATATGTTAAACTGTTTTTCTGTTTCTAAATGCCAGAGCTATCATCACAAAGATGATGGCATAAGTCACAGGCACAAAATCAGGGATAGGAACAGGGTCACCTTTAGCATAGGAGTGCATACCAGCAAGATAGTAGTTCACACCAAAGTAAGTCATGATGACCGATGTAAATGATAAAAGAGAGATAACACTAAAGTTAAACTC
>JAYEHI010000121.1:0-35249 GCA_034659455.1 Campylobacterota bacterium
TAGAAGACCTCATAATAGAGACCAATGAGATATTTGCTCCTTCACAGTTTTATGTAGCACTTTCACGGAGCTCAAATCCTTCAAACTTAAACCTAATAGCCCCACAAAGGCAGTGGCATAGCCTAGCCTATGTAAATGCCAAGGCTATGGCGTTTGTAAAAGATGCGATATAATATAAAAACAAACTTTGGAGAGCATAATGAACAAACCACCTTTCTCTCGTAAAAAAGCTGATAGAGTAGCGACAGTATCTAACCAGATTGAAGGTTATGAACCTGTACAAGATAAAACTATTTTAAAGAAAATTAAAAAACTAAAAATGAGTGATAAGGTTTAAAATGGCAATAGATAAAAATGATATAGAAAAATATATATTTGACCCTAAGAATCCTAAGCAGTGTAAGTCTTATAATCTATTATTGAACATTGCTAAAAAAGAAAACTTAGTCTATATATCATCTGATTTTATAGCTACTAGTTTAGAAAATGAAATTCTCAATGATAATTTTAGAGAAAAAATATGGGATAGACCTATTAATTATGACAAGATGTCGATAGTTGAAAAGGTTCAGCTATTTAAAGACTCTTTATCAGAAAAAGAATATTTAGAGCATATAGACTCCTTGAAGATAAAGGATGAAGAACTTATTTATAATAAAGTTTTTAATTCATTTGTTGATATTCATCCTTACAATTATTTAAGTAACAAGCTAAAAAAATATAATTCTAACTTATTAAAAACAAAATTAGAATTTTCTCCAGATACTTATAGTTGGGCAGGTTATGCAAAGATTAGAAATAATTATAACTTTTTTCAACCGTATCATGCGCATAAAATACTTTTTACAAATAATATAAATGATTTAATGATACCTGGCTATTTTTTTGACACTTCTAGTATTGTTGTAACAAGTAATTTTGATATGTATATAGATATTAACAAATCTGAAGTAGCTAGAAAAAATATTTTAAGGGATAAAATTCATAAAAATGTAAAACCAATCTTTTTGAATAAGATGAGTGATGTACTCTTACTTCTAAAAATTTTACAAGAAGATTTGAAACGAGAACTTATAGATAGTCAAAGATTGAATAATGAAAATATATATAATTTAGAAAGAATTAAAATAGAAAACTTCTTTAGCATTAAAAATATATATCTTGAAAATTTGCAAGATAAAAAAGAGATATACATAGTTGGTGAAAATGGTGATGGTAAAACACTTCTGCTTCAAGCAATAGCTTTAGGTCTTAAAGGGATTGATGAAGGTGATGTTTTTAATCTTGTGAAGTCTGAAAAAGATCATAATTTAAGTATAGAAGATACCGACAATAATATCTATACTTCAAAAGATGAAACTTACAAAAACTTTTTTGCTTACGGTGCAAATAGAAATAATAACTGTCAAATGAAAGAGGATGAAACAGGATACTTGAGTCTGTTTAATCCATCACTTGATTTAAAAAATCCTATTGATTGGTTGAAGTATTTAGACCATAGTGAGAAATCAGAAAAAGAGAATGTTACTTCCGTTGCAAATGCAAAAAAACTTTTGCAAGAGTTATTAGAGAGTGATGTAGAAATCAACATAGAACCTGATAAAGTGACTTTTGCTGAAAAAGGCTCTGTTGTTAGTTTTGAGCAGCTCTCTGCTGGGTACAAGGGTGTTATAACTATTGTTGCAGATTTATTAGTGCGTTTGAGTGAAAATCAACCTTATGTAAAGAGTATAGAAGAGTTTAGAGGTATTGTAGTTATAGATGAAGTTGAACTCCATCTACATCCAAAATGGAAGTATAGTTTTGTAGAGAAGTTAAGAAATATATTTCCAAGTATTCAGTTTATGATGACTACACATAGCCCTACAGTTTTACTCGGTGCATCACCTGAAGCAGTATTTTATAAGATTTATAAAGAAGATGGAGAAGTGAAAATATCTAATCAAATTAAAAACGAGGGTTACACTAACAATACTTTAGTATCTTCTCCATTATTTGACTTAGGAACGGTGACATCAAAAAATTATGACTCTACAAATAAATCTTTGAGTAATGATGACTATGTATATGAGAAGATACATGAAACTATTTCTGAGAAAATTCAAAATGAATCATTGTCAGAACAAGAAGATATTTCAAAAATGATAGATAAAGAGCTATCTAAACTATGATAAAAGTCGAAAAAAACCTTTCTTCCGTTCCAACTATTTTACAAAGTCAAAATAGAGAAGATGCTTTTAATCAAAACTTATTGGCTCAAAAGTATGCTTTTGGAAAAACCCTTTATAAAACTTCAAAGGTACAAAAAGCTTTAAATAACATATACCATTTAAAGTGTGCTTTTTGTGAACAGAAGCTTTTAGACTCTCCAAAGCATATAGAACATTATCGTCCTAAAGCTACATACTATTGGTTATCTTACTCTTGGGATAATCTATTGTTAGCTTGTGGAAGTTGTAATAGCTCAAAAGGGGATAGGTTTAAAGTAAAAAATAGTATTGTCACTTACAATAATGAAACATATTCTGAGATTCATAGTTTAGGAGTAGATTATGATAGTAAAGAAGAACCATTTATTATTAATCCTGAGAAAGATGACATAATCGATGCTATTGAGTATCAAGCTGATGCTAAAGTATTTTCTAAAAACAAGAGAGTACAGCACACAATAGAAGAAGCTTGTAAACTAAATAGAGATGAATTAGTTCAGAAACGGTTACCCGTCTTGAATGATTTTATCAATCAAATTAACAAACACTACACTTTATATAAAAAAGAAGGTGGATTATCACGATTTAGACCAGATATAGAAATCTTTTTAGAGAAGGTAAATAAACAAAGTGAATTTTATTCCTTTAGATATTTTATTATCAATAATATTGAAGTGTTTTTTACAAATGTAAATATACAAAAAATCCTTAAAGCCCTAATTTTAAAAGTTCAAAATGAAAGATAATCAACCAACAAGAGAAAAAATTCTCGATGCAGTGTTTAAACTTGTCTATGTAAACGGTTACAACGGTACGAGTATGGCTATGATACTTAAAGAGTGTGATATTCCCAAGGGCTCTTTGTATCACTTCTTTAAGTCTAAAAAAGAGATGGTTTTAGCCGTAGTAGAGGAGAGGATAGCTCCTCGTATGGATGAGTTTTATGCTCTTGATGAGGTTGAAGGGGAGCATGGGATAGAGACTATTATAGCTGCGATACTTCGTGTTACAAAAAAAGATGTTCTTGTCTCTTATGGTTGCCCACTCAATCGCCTCAACCAAGAGATGTCCCCAGTTGACGCTGATTTTGAGCTTGCTATAAACACCATCTATGAAAAACTCACTCAAAAGATAGAGAGACTTCTTGAAAATAGCTCTTTAGAGGAGGATGCAGATATATCTTCTCTTGCAGAGTACATCATCGCTGGTGTATGGGGTGCTCTCTCATTAAGCCCAAAACAGTCCTCTAAAAAGCGCTACTTAAGCTCCATAAATCATCTTATAAATTATCTCCAATCACTCAAAAGTTAAACTAGACCATTTAGTCTAGTTTAAGCTAAGCTATTGTAATATTTTCAAACTAGACTGATTGGTCTATATAAAAGGAGAGAAGATGTTTCTAATAGATGTAATAAAAAAAGAGCAAGCAACAGGAGAGTTGAAACTACTCTATAAAATGATAGAGCGCTCCCTTGGGTTCGTTCCCCCTCATTTTGAACTCTTTGCAACTATAGATATAGAAGCGATGAAAGAGTTTGCAGCATATAATCAAAAGATGGCAATGCATGAGAAGATAGATGCAAACTTACTTCCATTCTTGCGTTTAGAGATTGCAAGAAAAGAGTGCAGAGAGTACTGTATGGCGTTTAACGAAAAGATGGTTGAGGCTTTAAGGGAGCGAAGTGAAAAACCATATGACGTAAAACAGGAGAGACTTTTAGACAAAGTACTAAAGGCTCTTTATGAAACTTCTACTTTTACGCAAGAAGACTTAGAAGAGTTACATAAGTATGGATTTAATGACAAAGATTTTTACGACCTGCTTAGTTACAGTGTAAACTTCATGGCAAAAAGCAAGATGATAGACGTCTATCTCAAAAGAGAAGCTTAATGAGAGCCACCGATATGGAGTTTGTAAAACTTGTTGGCATAGAACAAAGCGGTAATGACGTATCATTAGCTTATAAAAAAGACGTACAAAACCATTTAGAGTCCATTCATGCTGCCGCTCAGTTTACACTTGCTGAAACACAGAGTGGATTACACTTACAAAAACTTTTTCCTGAGCTTGTTGGTGAAGTAGTTCCACTGCTGAGGGAGTCTACCATAAAGTATAAAAAACCCGCGATCAAAAGCATAGTGGCGTTTGCAAGTTGCAGCGATGAGAATATAGAGAAGTTTGGGACTCAGTTTTCTAAGAGAGGCAGAGCTACCCTCTGTGTGAGCGTGGAGATTAAAGACGTAGAGGGAACCACTACCGCTATATCCGAGTTTATATGGTTTGTACAGAAAATATAACTCAATAGGAAAGCATTTGTTCAAAACGATAGATAAAGGCGTACTCTATATGCTCTTAGGAGCGCTCATCTCAGCGCTTAATGGCGCAGTCTCAAAAGTACTCTCAGAAGATATGTCGGCAATGGAGATAGTTTTCTTTAGGAACCTTATAGGGATTTTCTTGATACTCTACGCGCTCAAGCATACGCCACCGACTTTAGTGGGTGGAAAGTTTCATCTTCTTCTTACTCGTGGGCTTTTTGGATTTTTGGCGATGATTCTTTTCTTTTACACTATCACCACCATTCCTCTTGGCGAGGCTATTACGCTCAATAAAACCTCCCCTCTGTTTGTGACTATTCTCGCCTACTATATTCTTAAAGAGAAGCTTAGTCTTGTGACGTTTTTTGCTCTTGTTGTAGGGTTCTTAGGCATTGTTTTAATAGTGAAACCCGTAGGGATGAGCATATCGTATGAGCACTTCTTGGGAGTGCTTGGAGGATTTTTTGCAGCTGCGGCTTACACCACCATCAAAAAAATAAAAGACGTTTACGACACGAGAGTCATCATGCTCTCGTTTGTTGGTATGGGGACTTTACTTCCAGCGCTTCTCTTTTTAGCTGCGCCCTATGTGAACGCTCCTGAGTCTTTGGCGTTTATGTTTCCAACGTTTAGTTACTCTACTTCACCTAAAGTCTGGTCCCTTATACTTTTCATGGCGTTTATAGCGACTCTTTCACAGTGGCTACTCACAAAAGCGTATAGTAGCTCAAACTTAAGCGTTATAGGCGTTATATCTTATACAAACATACCATTTGCGGTTGGCTTTGGATGGATGCTGGGAGACGCACTGCCAGATATATTTACATTTTTTGGTATTGGGCTTATTGTTTTAGGCGGTTTTATGGTGGGACTTAAGAAGTAAGAAGAGAACACTAAGATAAAAGATTAAGCTTTATAGTTGTAAGATACTTTACCAAAACAAGGAAGAATTATGAAAATATTTGTATTAGGTCTGTTTATTATCTTGGGGTTGAGCGCGTGCGCAACTAAGAAAGACGTTCCTTTTTATGATAGAGCTAACAGTGCGAATGATAAAGCGGTAAGTGATTTAGAGAAGTAGTTATAGAAAAAGAGGCTAAGAAGTAAGAGAACTTACTTCTTAAAACGTAGAGGTGCTTATAAGTCACCCTCGTGTTTACCAAGATACTCAGCAACGCCTTCAGTTGTAGCTTTCATACCTTCGTCGCCTTTTGTCCAACCAGCAGCACATACTTCACCATGCTCATCAGTAAACTGCATTGCGTCTACCATACGAATCATCTCATCAATGTTTCTTCCAAGTGGAAGGTCATTAACTACAGCGTGACGAACAACACCTTTACCATCGATAAGGAAAGAACCACGTAAAGCAACCGCTTCACCGAAAAGAACATCGTAATCTTTAGAGATTTGTTTTGTAAGGTCAGCTACTAGAGGGTAACCAACTCTTCCAATACCACCATTGTTGATTGGAGTTTCTCTCCATGCGAAGTGAGAAAATTGGCTATCTACTGAACAACCGATTACTTCAACACCACGATCTTTGAACTCTTTGAGTCTGTGATCAAAAGCGATAAGCTCTGAAGGACATACGAAAGTAAAATCTAGTGGATAGAAAAATAAAACTGTACCTTTTTCACCCATGTTCTCTGATAATTTGAAGTCTTCAACGATTGAACCGTCACCTAAAACTGTTGTTGCTGTAAAGTCTGGAGCTTGATTTGTTACTAACATATATATGTCCTTGTGTATTATTAATTTTGGATGTAGAATTCTAACTGAAAAAAATTAACAAATCTTAGCTAGCTAGAAGTAATCAAATTCCTTAAGAGAATTATTAAACTATTAGTAGATATTTATTTTGTTTAAGCTAAACTAGATGTTAAAGATTTCAAAACAGAGGTGCAGTGTGTTTATAAATATCGATACAAGCGGTACATTAAATGGTTTTAGTGAACTTATTTCCAATGCTTTAGAAGATGGAGCAAAGGGGATTGTTGTTTTTAGTTGCGATGCTAATGACTGGACTCCACAAGAGCTTGATCCAATTCTCAAAAATATAGAAGTTCCCATTTTTGGTGGTATATTTCCTCAAATACTTTATAAAAATAAAAAGTATGAAAAGGGTACTGCTATACTCTGTTTCAGCGATGAAGCCCCTACCTTGCATACAATAAAAAACATTAGCAACAATGCAGAAAATATAACTGCATGTTTGGAAGGTGTGGAAGAGGAGTTTAATACAATGTTTGTCTTCGTAGATGCTTTTTCCACTTCCATCGAAAAGCTTATAGAAGCATTGTATTTTGAATTTGGACTAGAGAACAACTTTATCGGTGGAGGAGCAGGAAGCCTTTCGTTTGTACAAAAACCGGTAATTATTACTAACGAGGGAGTAACACAAGACAGTGCAGTTATAGCTACTATTAATAAATCCTGTGGCATTGGTGTTAAGCATGGTTGGAAAAGTGTTAAAGGTTCGTTTCAGATAACAAAGGCGGATAAAAATACCATAGTTGAACTAGATTACAAACCGGCTTTTGAGGTTTATAAAGAAGTTGTAGAAGATCATTCAAGAAAACTCTTTAAAGATGATAATTTTTTTGACATAGCAAAGGCTTATCCATTTGGGATTTCTAAAATAGGGAGTGAAAAAGTTGTTAGAGACCCTATAGCCATGGTTGAGAACTCTTTAGTTTGTGTTGGAAATGTTGTAGTAGGTGATTATGTAGATATTTTGAATTCATCAACTAAGGAGCTTGTCGAGGCTGCGTCTGTTGCACTCATTAAGGCTCAAGAAGAGAAAAGTGAGGCTGAGATTACTTTTTTCATTGATTGTATCTCTCGCGTACTGTTTATGGAAGATGATTTTCAGCTTGAGTTAGATGCGGTAGCAAAGGATTTGAACAATTTAATCGGAGCGATGACCTTAGGAGAAATAGCAAATACGGGTAAGGAGTATTTAGAGTTTTATAATAAGACAGCGGTAATTGGAGTCCTTTAGGCATGGAAACTTTTGAAAGAGAAAAAGTCCTTTATGAGATATCAATGTCTATAGGTAATTCACTTGAGATAGAGTTGATGTCCAAGGAGTTTCTTTCTACATTGCTGAAAAAGTTGACCATAACGACAGCAGCTATAATACGAGAAGGGAGTGAAGTGAGTATCGAAGATGTAGTGTTTTCAATTCCTAGAAGAATATCAAAAAACCAAGGCTATATAAATGTTTTTGAGGCTATAAACTCTTCTGAGTTTAAGACTATTTCATCTTTTAACTCAGAGATGAGGTATATATTTAGGTTAGGTGAATTTGGATACTTAGTAGTCTTTAGTGTTAAAGAACTCACATCATTGATAGTACAATCCCTTGAACCACTTCTTCAAAAACTGACTGTTGCTTTAATCTCTTGCGATAATCATGCCGAGCTAAAGAAAAGTTTACTTTTAGCACAAGAGGCGAGAAAAGCTAAAGAGAGTTTTATGGCGAATATGAGCCATGAACTACGTACCCCACTTAACGCTATAATTGGCTTTAGTAGTATTTTAACGAGGAAACTGGAGAATGAAAAGCATAAAGATTTCTCTAGAAAAATTGCCACAAGTTCCCAATCCCTTTTGGGTCTTATTAATGATATTTTGGATTTATCAAAAATACAAAATCCTAACTTTACAATAGAAAAATATGAATTTAATGCATACAATGAGATGCTTGGTCTTTGGGATCAGTTTGAAGGCTTAACAGCTAACAAGACCCTTGTATTTGAAAATAGATTAAGTGAAAGTTTAAAAGGCATATTTTTTGCCGATTGGATGAGAATAAACCAAATATGCCTAAACTTACTTTCAAATGCAGTTAAATTTACCCCTAAAGATGGAAATGTAGTGTTTAGCGGAGAGTATGCAAATGGTTTTTTGATTATGTCGGTCTCTGACAATGGTATAGGTATGAGTCTAGAGGCTCAAGATAAAATATTTCAGCCTTTTCAACAAGCCGATGGAAGTACAACTAGAAAATATGGAGGAACTGGACTTGGTCTTAGTATTACTCAAAACTTAGTTGAACTTATGCATGGAAAGATTGAACTAGAGTCACAAGAGGGAGAAGGAACAACCTTAAAGATTACCATCCCTTTGGAAAAACTAGAGGATAGTTTAGTTGAAGAAGATACATTAGATTTAGAAGTTGGAGATAAAGAGAACACATTAGCTGGTCACATACTGATATCTGAAGATAATAAAACAAATCAAATGCTCATCACTATCTTAATAGAGAGTTTTGGCTTAACTTGCGATATTGCTAATGATGGGCTAGAAACAGTAGAAATATACAGTCCAGATATTCATGCCCTAGTTTTAATGGATGAAAATATGCCAAATATGAATGGGATAGAAGCAATGAAAATCCTACAAGAGAAGCATAGAGATAGATGTACGCCAATAGTAGCCCTTACAGCTAATGCAATGGCTGGAGATAAGGAGCGATTTTTAAAACTAGGAATGAATGGCTATCTCGCTAAACCTATTGATGAGGATGAACTTTATAGAATTCTAAAAGAATTTTTAGTACTCAGAGGATAACTTGGTATTGAAAAGGAGTTTAACTTTATTACGTTATACTTGCGACGATTTATAGGGCTAGACTTTATATCTCAATAAGGAAAATCGATGACAAAAGAGTATATATTTACTTCTGAGTCTGTAACAGAGGGGCACCCTGATAAGATGGCAGATCAAATCAGTGATGCAATTCTGGATTATATTATTGAACATGATCCAAAGGCACGTGTTGCGTGTGAAACTTTGGTATCGAATGGTTTTTGTGTAATTGCAGGCGAATTGAAGACTACGGCTTATGCCCCAATGCAAGAGATTGCTAGAAAAGTTATTCAAGAGATAGGTTACACTGACGCAACTTATGGTTTTGACCATAGAGCTGCTGCAGTTTTAAACGGAATAGGCGAGCAATCTCCTGATATCAACCAAGGAGTTGATCAAGAAGATGGTGCCATTGGTGCGGGTGACCAAGGTTTAATGTTTGGATATGCATGTCGTGAGACAGATGTATTGATGCCATTACCTATTCATTTAGCACACCGTTTAACACAAAGATTAGCATTTGTACGTAAAGAGGGAATCGTTCCTTACCTACGCCCAGATGGAAAAGCACAGATAAGTGTGAAGTATGTAAATGATAAGCCAGTTGGAGTAGATACTGTTGTAATCTCAACACAGCACCATGATGGTATCTCTCAAGATCAAATCCATAAAGATATGATTGAAGAGGTTATTAAACATGTTATTCCTGCGGATATGATAGATGAGAGTACAATTTTTCATATCAATCCAACAGGTAAGTTCGTTATTGGTGGTCCACAGGGTGATGCTGGTCTTACGGGTCGCAAGATTATTGTTGACACTTATGGCGGTTCATGTCCTCATGGTGGTGGAGCGTTTAGTGGGAAAGATCCTACTAAGGTTGACCGTTCAGCTGCTTATGCCGCTCGCCATGTTGCAAAAAACCTTGTTGCAAGTGGAGCTTGCGATAAGGCTACAATCCAAGTCGCTTATGCCATTGGTGTAGTACAACCTGTTTCTATTATGGTTGATACACATGGAACAGGTAAAGTTCCAGAGGATAAGATAGAGGCTTGTGTAAAAGAGCTTTTTGATTTAAGCCCAGCAGGAATTATTGAATCACTTGATTTACTAAGACCTATCTATAGAGAAACTGCAGCTTACGGTCATTTCGGTCGTGAAGAAGATGGTTTTTCATGGGAAAAAACTGATAGAGCTCAAGAGATAAAGGCTTACTTAGCACTTTAATCTTGTTGAAAATAAGTGATATAATGGTGATTTATTTCACCGTTATTTCCTTTCTGCTTCCAATATGTTACCATTTAATAAATTTCTTCTTTAAAAGAGTACTTTTAGCTACATTTAAAATTCTTCATTGTATAGTTACTTTATCAAACATTTAGGAGAAAATAATGTCAGTAATAATTAACGATACTTGTATCAACTGTGGTGCGTGTATAGATGAGTGTCCAGTAGAAGCGATTGTAGACGAAGACGATAATCCAGAGGGAGAGGACATTTATTACGTATATGGTGATAAATGTGTAGAGTGTGTAGGTCATCACGATGAGCCAGCATGTGCTACTGCATGTCCAACTGAAGGATGTATTACTTGGGATGCTATTGGTGAAAGCCCAGAGCACCGTGAAGACATCACTGATGAGCAGCGTGCAAATAAAGAGAACATTGTAGACTAGTTCTTAACTCATGAAGTACCTCTTGGTACTTCATACCTTCATTGAGTAAAATAACTTATATTTTACTATAAAATCAACAAAATTATTTTTTTAAACTAAAAAGTATCTTTTTTTAGGTATAATCCCACTCTAATTTTATATTTTCAGAGGAGATTTGATGGAACGTACACTATCAATAATTAAACCAGATGCAGTTGCTAAGGGTGTTATAGGCAAGATTTTAGACAGATTTGAGAGTAATGGTCTTAAAGTGGCAGCTACAAGAAAGATTCAACTTTCACGTGCTGATGCAGAAGCATTTTATGCTATTCATGCTGAGCGTCCTTTTTTTAATGACTTAGTTGATTTCATGATCAGTGGTCCAGTCGTTGTTTCAGTTTTAGAGGGTGAAAATGCAATGCAAACTAACCGTGACTTAATGGGTGCTACTAATCCTAAAGAAGCTGAAGCTGGTACAATCCGTGCAGACTTCGCTGAAAATATAGATGCAAATGCGGTTCATGGAAGTGATTCTGTTGAAAATGCAGCTATAGAAATAGCATTCTTTTTCTCAGAAAGAGAAATTTCTTAAGTAAAACTTGTGAAAGTTGTACTTAGACGTGTTACAAAAATGCCACTTGACTTTGAAGTAAAGTTGGGTGAAATGGCTTTTAAAGGTTATTTAGAGTATCATAAGGGCAAATTAATTTTGCTTAAAGCGAACCTTAATGGGTTTCTTGAAAAGTCTTGTGATATTTGTGCAGAAGAATTTAAAATGCCAATAAATGAAGAGATAGAATTTTTTATCTCTGATGGTATTTATGAAGATGGCAATGATATCGAACTTGATGTTGTTGAATCTTTTGATGGTAATGCTGATATTGAAGAGTTGTTGAACTCTGAGATTGAGCTTATCAAAAGTGACTATCACAGTTGCAAAGAGTGTAAAGACTCAAATTAAAATTTAATATAGAAAGGAATAATTACTATGGCAGTACCTAAGAGACGAGTATCTCATTCACGTTCAGCGAAAAGAAGAACTCACTACAAAATCACTCTAGCAAAACCAGTTAAATGTGAAGATGGAACTTACAAGTTACCACATCACCTTAACCCAACTACTGGTGAGTATAAATAGTCAATGATAAAGATTGCTATTGATGCTATGGGCGGGGACTATGGTCCTGAGCCTATTATTAAGGGTTGTATCCTCGCGTTAAAAACGAAAGAGTTTACTCCTATTCTTGTAGGAAAAAAATCAGAAATTTTACCTCTGTTACCAAAACGTTATAGAGATAAGATTTCTATAGTAGAAACTGATGATGTGATATCCATGAGTGATGCTGCAACTGACGCTATCAAGCGTAAAGATAGTACAATTTATAAAGCTATCGAAATGGTAAGAAATGGCGAAGCAGATGGGGTCGTGTCTGCAGGACATAGTGGAGCGACAATGACACTTGCAACACTAAGACTAGGCCGTCTTAAGGGAATTGCACGTCCTGCACTTATAACATTCATGCCAACGCAAAAAGGACGACGTTCAGTTGTTTTAGACGTTGGAGCGAACGTAGACTCAAAACCTGAGCACTTAGTACAGTTTGCAATTATGGGCAGTTGTTATGCTCAAGGTGTTATGGGCTATGAAAACCCTACGATAGGGCTCTTAGCCAATGGTGAAGAAGAGTCTAAGGGAAATGAAGTAACAAAAGAAGCGTATAAACTACTCAAAGGTTATAGTGGTTTCATTGGAAATGTTGAGGGTGGAGACATCTTTAACGGTTCATGTGATGTTATTACTTGTGATGGGTTTATCGGAAATTTGGTTCTAAAGACTAGCGAGGGTGTCGCCTCTACGATTAGCTATTTCATAAAAGACTATATTCGAAAGTCTCCTATTGCTATTACTGGTGCTCTTTTGATGAGAAAAGTATTTAAACTACTTAAAAAAGAGATAGATTATGCCGAAGTAGGTGGAGCTCCACTTATAGGCATCAAGGGATGCGCGATAGTTGGTCACGGAAAGTCAAACGCCAAGGCGATAGAAAATGCCATTTACCAAGCTATCAAGTATGTGGATACTGACGTAAACAGACATATTTTGGAAAAAATAGAAGAGTTTAATCAAAAGGACAGTTAATGGCATATGCTGCATTTAGATCTATTGGTGCTTATGCTCCAGAGAAGATATTAACAAATGAGGACTTATCTCATATGGTTGATACGACTGACGAGTGGATAACGAAGCGTACAGGTATCAAAAAGCGTCACATAGCGGCTAAAGACGAAACTACTTCAGATATGGGTGTCGCTGCTGCTAAGCTAGCGATTGAGCGTAGTGGAATAGAAGCTAGTGAGATAGATATGGTGATTTGTGCAACAATATCACCAGATTACTTCTGCATGCCATCCACTGCGACTACAATTTCATATAAACTTGGATTAGGAAATGTAACCGCATTTGATATCTCCGCTGCATGTACAGGATTTGTTTATATCCTCTCTATCGCTAAAGCATTTATAGAGTCAGGCATGAAGAAAAATGTACTTATCATAGGTGCGGAGAAACTATCTGCTATTACAGACTACACAGACAGAGGTACATGTATCCTTTTTGGTGATGGTGCTGGAGCTGCTGTTATCTCTGCAACTGAAAAAAAGCATGAAGCTATAATAGATGTAAATACTGGTGCAGATGGTACCTATGCTGATTTACTTATGACTCCAAATGGTGGAACAGGTTCACCTCATGATGCACTAGAGAGTGAAGCTGGAGCTTGTTTTATGCAGATGAAGGGAAATGAAACTTTTAAAGTGGCTGTTCGTACTCTTACAAAAGATGTTGTTGAGATTTTAGCTGATAACAATCTTGAGAGTGATGCAGTTAATCATTTTATCCCTCATCAAGCAAATTATCGTATCATTAAAGCGGTTGGTGATGCTCTTAAGATGAGAGAAGAACAAGTAGTTCTTACGGTTGGAAAATATGGAAATACTTCAGGTGCTTCTATCCCAATGGCTATGAATGATGTTTATGAGGCTGGAAACCTAAAGGCTGGAGAGCTTATGCTTCTTGATGCTTTTGGTGGAGGTTTAACATGGGGTTCAGCACTTGTCCCATTTTCCCCACTAAAATAATTTTCCAAAATTAAAATAACACTTTTGTCCAACTACTTCGTTGGAGTTTCATTTTCTTTCGTCACATACTAAAGTATGCTCCTCAAAAAAATAAAACTCCGCCTTGAACTTGAACAAAATTGAGAATTTTAATTGTGAAAAAAACTGCAAATTATTTATAGAATATTTTACAAATACTGCTTTATATCTACCTTGTCAATCTGTTCAGGTTTTAAATATTTTTTCGCATAAACATTATGCAAGTCACTTCGTAAAAACAGTTTAAATACATCTTCATCGAGATGTTTGTCTTTTACCATAAATGAGAGTATGTTTATAGATTCTGATAATGTTTTGGCCTTTTTATAGGGTCTATCAGAGGCTGTTAACGCCTCAAATACATCCGCTAATGCCATAATGCGAGCAGGTATCGATAACTCGTTGGCAGAGAGTTTTCTAGGATATCCTGTTCCTATTAGAGTCTCATGATGCGTTCCAGCATACTCCGGTATTTTAGTCATTTGTGAAGGAAATGGAATCTTTTCAAGCATCTTGATGGTTAAAATGACATGTTCGTTAATTTTGTATCTCTCTTCGGGAGAGAGTGTTCCTTTAGCTATACAGAGATTGTATACTTCTCCATAGTTGTAAAGATTTTCTGGAACTTCTTCTTTAAAGCCATGTTTTTCATAGGATGCATAATCAAAGTTCTCGCGTTTGACTATATGTTGATTTTTATCACTCAGTAGCTTCTCCATCGCTGGAAGAGGCTCTGCATTTTCTTTATCATAACGAAGAGTTTCTACTTCCCCTAAACCAAGAGAGTCATCAAAGTGTCTAATCCACTCCTGCTTCGCTATAGAGCGAATACGCTCCTGTTTATCAGGACTCATATACTCTCCACCTATATTTGCGTTTGCGATAAATTCAAAATCTTCTAATAGATTTTTTTGTGTAGAGTTCAGTGTTTCTAGTGCCCTTTTTGAATCATTGCCATTGAGTTTTTTTTGCAGATAGTCTATCTGTGCATCGCGCCAGAGAACTTCAAAACGAGTGCGAATTTCGTGAATACGATTGTTTATAGTTTCTAGTTTCGTGGACTTATCGACTACATACTCTGGAGTTGTGACTTTTCCACAATCATGAAGCCATGAGCCAATCTCAAACTCTCTTAAATCATCTTCACTCTCAAGTATAAAGTCTTTAAAGCAGGAATCATTTGACTCACTCGCTTTTGCAACAAGCATCTGAGCAATTTGAGGCACTCTTTCACAGTGTCCACCAGTATAGGGTGATTTAGCGTCTACTGCTTCAGCAATAAGCTTAATGATGGAGTCTAAAAGCTCTTCTTGAGACTTTTGGTAACTATAAATACTTTGAGACATATTTACAAGAGAAGCTGAGAGTTCATTAAACTCAATTATATGAGTTTGTATGTTTTCTACACTTTTAAAGTCTCGATTTTTAATCTTTTTATTTTCATAAATGAGTTTTTTAATAGGTTTGACGATAAGGTTAGTTGCAAAAAATATGATAGGAGCAGAGAGTAGCAGTAGAACTATGGAGACGAGAAACATATACTTAAGGTTGTCATTATAGGGTGCCAGAAGTAGTTTTGCATCAAGTGTAAAAGCAAGGTATAGATTATTGTCGTAAAGTTGAGTGTAGATTGAGAGTTTATCTGAACCATCTTGAGTGTATTTAATTATTTTAGAGTCTTGATTAGTTTTTTGAGCATTTAAGAGTGCTATATTGATTAAGGAGTCTTGATTATTACTCTGAGTTGTATTATGAAATTTGGATGAAGCGACTATTTTTCCACTGTCGTTAAAAAGAAACACTTCAGAAGAGCTGGAAAATTTTTGTAAAAAAAGTATCTGGTTGAGTTGTTCCACCGTGAAGTCAATCGCAAGAACTGAGCCAATATTGTGGAGTCTAGAAGCATAGGTGATACCCATAGTCTCAGGGGATTTAAAGAGATAGGGTGCGGTTTTGACTGGTTTCGTTGAACTCATGGCATCTCTATACCATGGTCTATCTTTTACTGAAAAAGTACTATTTTCTTGAATGCTTTTTAGTAGTTTTTGTTCCTGATCTAAAAAAAAGTATTTAACATTGTTTTGAGTATTTATAGTCACAATCCATTGTGTATGGGTCGGTATCTTAAAGTTTTTTAATTCTAGGGTGGATTTTATGTTTGTTAGTTTGTAAAAAGAGTTGTTCTCTTGAGCAAAATAGATAGAGCGTATCCCTCTATTTACAAGTAGTAGTTGTGTTAAGTCGTGTAGAGCGGGATGTTCAAAATCCATAGTAATTGGCTTATTAAAGTGAATGTTTTTATAGTTAGCTGATAAAATATTCTCTATTCTTCTGTTTTGCTTTGTTACATAGTCAAGAATATTTTGTGTTACATACTTGAATGCCTTATCTGTTGAGTCGGTAGCAAGTTTTGTGTTAAAGTAGTACTGTGTAGTTAAAAGGGATGCAGAGATTGCAATTATAAGAAGTAAAAAAATTGTGAGTATATTGGTTCTGATACTATATTGCATTTATAGTATCAGTTGTGTTTTTGAGTTAAAGCATTAAAAACACGCTTATGAAACTCCGCTTCAGAAGGAAGGTTAAGTTTTGCGTCCCTAAGTTTTTCTCCCCACATTGGATTTGGAAAGTAACTGTCATCTTCAAATCGAGCCATTACGTGAATATGAACACGAGGAAGGACATTTGCAAATGATGCCATATTTATTTTTTCTGGATGATAGTAGTGAGTCATCTCATACTCAATAAGGTCATATGTCTCCCAAAGTTTTTTTCGAAGACCTATTGGAATGTCGCCTAGTTCTTTATAAGGCTCTTTTGTAAATATTTTTAGCCAAGGAATTTCACTCTCTTCTTTTTCTACATAGAGACTAAAATCTTCATAAATAATCAGGTTCTGCATGCTAGCACCTTTTTTTAAATAATTATAGCTCAATTTTTGAAATAGAGGAGAGTTCTTGGGGGAAAATCCCAAGAAAAGTGTGAGGATTAGTCGCGATTACCTTTGTAACCACCAGAGCTTCTACCACCAGAGCGGTTTCCTCCACCATTTCCACCAGAGCGATTTCTATCTCCACCTTCACGGTTTCCACGGTAGCCACCGCCTCCACCTGAGCGCGGTTTGTTACCACGGTAGCCTCCACCTCTTCTTCCACGACCACGGCTATTTCCACCACGTTGTGCAGCACGAGCTAAAATAGCATCGAGTTTATCAGCAGGGATTCCAATGTTAGTTGGTCCTTTGATGTCTTGTTTGTCTAAAATCATAGAGATAAGCTTGTACATAATCTGCTCTTCATCTATATCCTCTTTGAGGCGGTCAAGAATCTTGTGAGCTTCGTCATAGATATGTTGATCTTCAATAGTTTTCACCATAGCATCGATAGTATTGCTTCTTAAGTCGTTTTTACTTGGAACAAAAGCATGACTCATTGAAGTTCCAACTTTTTGTTTGATACGTTGTAGCTCTTTGAACTCCATTGGAGTTAGAAGAGTGATAGCTTTTCCTTTTGTACCAGCACGACCCGTTCTACCGATACGGTGAACGTAAGATTCTGGATCAAATGGAATATGGTAGTTGAAAACATGAGTAATGTTGTTAACATGGATACCACGAGCAGCAACATCTGTAGCAACTAAAACATCTATTTGGTTGCTTTTAAAACCCTTGATTACGTTTTCACGTTGACGCTGTTCCATATCTCCATGAAGACCATTTGATGAGTAGCCAGCCTTGCTTAGTACATTTGAAAGTCTATCAACTTCAGATTTTGTTCTACAAAATACAACTGATTTTTTACTAGCTTCAGCATCCATAAGACGAATGATTGCGTCATCTCTCTCATGTTCGTCTATCACATAGTATGCTTGTTCGATATCTACGTTTGTAGTCTCACCCTTAGTGATAGAGATAAATTCAGGTTGTTGTAAAATTCTACTAGCAAGTGTTTTAATAGGAGCTGGCATAGTAGCTGAAAAAAGCAGTGTTTGACGATTTGATGGTAAAAATGAAAAAATTTCATTGATATCATCTAAAAATCCCATATCCAGCATCTCATCAGCTTCATCAAGAACAACGATACTAGGAGCGAAGTCATCAAGCATGTTACGTTTAAGTATATCTAACATACGTCCTGGTGTCGCTACTACTACAGAAGCTCCACGGTTTATAAGGTCTAGTTGGCGTTTATAAGAACTACCACCATAAACTGTTACAGTCTTAACGCCTAAGTTACGACCGTATTTGAATATCTCATCACTTACTTGTGTTGCAAGCTCGCGTGTTGGTGTTATAACTAACATCTCAACAGAACCATCTAGTTTCATATTGTGTAGTGCTGGAAGACTAAAAGCTGCTGTTTTCCCTGTTCCAGTATGCGCTTGACCAACCATATCACGACCAGCGATAACTACGGGAATAGCTTGAGCCTGAATAGGTGATGGTGTTGTAAATCCTGCATATTTTATGCTTTTTAATAACTCTTGTTTTAGACCTAACTCATCAAAAGTTATTAGTTTCTCTTCAACTGCGGGTGTTTTTTCTTCTGTTTGTGCATTTTCTTGCATCATAATCCTTTAATATAAGGAGATGATACAAGCTGCAATCGTCGTTTTGGACTGTCGCAGGGCACCTTCCCCTTAATTGTGAAGCGAATTATAGCTAAAGTTATCTGTAATATAATTAAAGTAGCATATATTTAAAATTACTTAAGTTAATAGTGCTACAAATATTCAAAAATATTTTGCAAAATGTCATGAAATAATCCACTAGTGTAAATAAATAGTATAATCATGCATTACTACAGATAAGGATTATTTATGGTTTTTGATATATATTTTATAATAATGATAGTAGCATTTATAATGTTTTTAATCACTCTGGCACTATACTTGCACAAAAGAGATTTACACGAAAAGTTAAGCATAGGGCTAATAGAGAAGAGTAATGAAGTAACTTCTCTTAAGAGTGATATTAATGAACTTGAACTTCAATACGCAGTATTAAATACTAGGTATGAAGAGGAGATTCGCTCCTCATCTGAAAAAATAGAGGTTTTACGTAGTGCAAAAGATGAACTGAGCAAAGAGTTTAAAGTTCTGGCAAATCAAATTTTTGAAGATAAATCAAAGCAGTTTAGCTCCTCAAGTAAAGAGCAGCTTGAGCTTATGCTCAAACCATTTAGAGAACAGATAAGATCTTTCTCTAAGGAGTCAAAAGAGCAGTTTAGCATGGCTTCAAAAGAGACATTTTTACTCAAAGATGAACTTCTTCGTTTAAGAGAGATGAATTCACAGCTCTCGCAAGACGCACTCAATCTTACAAAAGCTTTAAAAGGCGAAAATAAAACACAAGGCAACTGGGGAGAGATAGTTTTAGAAAACATACTTGAACAGTCTGGACTTCGAGCTAATGTCGAGTACGAACTACAAGCTACCTTGAACTCGACTGAGGGGAAGAGTTATAGGCCAGATGTCGTTATTCACATGCCAAATGAGCGAGATATTATCATAGACTCAAAAGTTTCATTAGTCGCTTACGAACGGTTTATGAGTGCAGATGAGGAGGCGACTAGGGAGCTTGCCTTAAAAGAGCATATAGCTAGCATAAACTCGCATATTAAAGGTTTGAGTGAAAAAAAATATGAGAAGCTAGAGGGTGTCAATACACTCGATTTTGTGTTACTATTTATGCCAATAGAGGGTGCTTTTTTATTAGCACTAGAGCAGGATGGGGAGTTTTTTAAAAATGCTTATGAGAGTAATATTTTAGTAGTTTCTCCATCAACACTTCTGGTCACTCTTCGTACTATTGAACATATTTGGCGTACTCAGCACCAAGAAGAGCATGCAATGAAAATAGCTAAAGAGGCAGAAGCGATGTATGAAAAGCTTGTTGGGTTTGTTGATGAGATGAAGAGGGTTGGAGTGCATTTGAGTAGAGCACAAGAGTCTTATGAGACTTCTATGAATAGACTTAAAAGTGGTCGAGGCAATGTAATAAAACGCGCTCAAAATATAGTTGAACTTGGGATAAAACCAAACAAGACACTATCTCTCAAAAGTGAAGAGGATACTTGAATTGGAACAAAGTTTGGTATTTCTAAGCCTCATAAATAATATTTGGATATGATATCATCATGATAATACAAACACAATACGATTATGAAAAAACATGGACGGACACGAACGAAAAAGATCTTCTGAGAGTCATAGAAGAGGAGATAGGCGACGCTGATCCAGCAGGTACACTTACATATGTAAAAGAGGCCATTAAAAACTCTAAAGTGATTAGTGTTGGCTCTTGCAAGTTTAGAGAAAAGAAGTAAAGGATAAATTATGTTTAACAGTAATGATATAGCAAAACTGATGTTGCGTTTGAGTGTGGGTGGGTTGATGCTTTTTCATGGAATCCATAAAGTAATCTATGGAATTGATCCCATAAAATCAATGCTAGCAAAAAGTGGCTTACCGGAAATACTCTCGTTTGGCGTTTATATGGGAGAGCTAATTGCACCAATCTTTATAGTTTTGGGGCTTTATGCACGAATTGCTTCTCTTGTGTTGGCATTTAATATGTTAGTTGCGATATTCTTAGCTTACGGTTTCTCTTTTGCACTCTCAAAGCATGGAGGACTCGCTATAGAATCTCCACTTCTTTTTTTAATAATGAGTCTAACTATCGCTCTGTTGGGAAGTGGTAAATATAGCGTAAACAACAAGTAGATGAGGAGGTTTTAATATGAGTAGAAAAATGATAAAAAGCGGACCTGTAAAGTGGTTTAGATCTTTAACGTTTACAATTGCTCTCTTTTTCTTACCTCTATCAATAGTCCCTATGCTCATTATCTCATTTGACAACTACAAAACGGCAACGGAGTCCCTTGAGAATACAGCCTATCAAGACATAGAAAAAATAGCTCTTTTGGAAAAGAAGTATATTAAAAGCTGGTTCAACGATAGAGTGGTTGATATCAATAACTGGTCAAAAATGAACACAAGTGTGGAGTTGCTATCAGATCTTATGTATGGTTTTCAAGAGAGTGGGCTATCTCTAAAGAGATATACTAAGAGTGATGCATATATGACTACTATTATTACAATGGAGTCTGATTTACAAGGTTTGACAAAAGATTATGATTATATATATGATATTTCTTTAATCGATAAAAATGGAAATATCATTTTCAGTGTTGAGCATGAAGATGACTTCGCCACTTCACTTAAGAATGGAAAGTATTCAGATACAAGATTTGCTAAAGCATTTAGAGAGACTATGGATGACGGAAAAAATCATTTTTCAGACTTGGAGCGTTATGCCCCTTCAACTGACGGAATCTTTGGGTTTTTAACAGCTCCAATCATTGGCGAAGATGGAGAGCCTTTAGGCGTTTTTAGTATTCAGATAAAACTTGATAGTATTTACTCGATATTTGAAACCCAAAACGAACACTTCACACACTATATTGTAGGTACAGATAATCTTTTAAGAACTAAACTAAATAATAACTCTGAAATATTAAAATTGAAAATAATGACAGAACAAGTGAAACACTGGAATGCTGAACATGGAGAGAGTGGATATGGTAAGAGTGATGAAAAAGAGCTTGTGTTTACTTATTTAAATTCTGAATCGATTGAGGTGTATGGAATACATCACGATATGAATATTTTGGGTGTAAAGTGGGCGCTTATTAGTGAATCTGATTTGGTAGTCATAAATAGCATTCGAAAGGGCATAATAGAAAAAACCATTATATCCATTTTTTTGATTATGCTAGTTGTCTTAATAATCTCTTTGTTAATTTCTCGTTTTATAGTAGAGCCTATTTTGGTTCTCTCAAATGCTGTTTCAAAAGTGGCTGATGGAGATAGAGAGATAGAATTGAATATCAACAATAGAAGTGAGCTAGGTGTTTTAGCAGGCAGTTTGAAGCTTATGATAAAAAAAATTAAAATAACGGAAGATGAATTAAAAGAGTCTAAGCTAATCGCCGAAGATAGTGTCAAGCTCAAATCAGAGTTTTTTGCAAGTATGTCCCATGAGATTAGAACGCCAATGAATGGTATTATAGGAATGTTAGGTCTTCTTTTAAACACTCAGCTAAATTCTGCACAAAAACATCAAGCTTATGTAGCACAAACAAGCGCTAAGGCACTTTTAAGTTTGATAAATGATATTTTAGATTTTTCTAAAGTCGAAGCTGGAAAATTAGAGCTGGAGAGAAGAGACTTTAATCTCAGAGAGGAGATAGGAGATTTTAGCGAAGCCATAGCATTTCAAGCGCAAGATAAAGGTCTGGAAGTAGTTCTAGATATGACTGAAGTAGAGATAGTGATGATATCTGCAGATAGTGGACGCATCTTGCAGATACTCAACAACTTAGTAAGCAATGCAATTAAGTTTACTACGGATGGGTATGTGCTCATTAAAGTCTCTTTATCCAAGGTAGATGCTAAAAATGCTAGATTGAGCATAGCCGTATCGGATACTGGAATAGGAATACCTAAAGAGAAACAGGATTCCCTTTTTGACTCGTTTAGCCAAGTGGATGCATCAACAACTCGAAAATATGGAGGCACGGGTTTAGGGCTTAACATAGTAAAAAAACTTTGTGTATTGATGGATGGAGAGGTAAATTTAGAGTCTACAATAGAGAAAGGAAGCATGTTCACTATAAACATAGGAGTTGGACTATCTCATGATGCTTCCATAGTTGTACCAAGAGTCAATGTAAAAGAGAAAAAAGCACTCATTGTCGATAGAAGTGCCACAAGCACTAAGGCACTCTCTAGACAGTTAGAGCACTGGGGAATGAAAGTCTTTTCATGTATGGATGAAAGTAAACTGCTCATGTATAGTGATCATTGTTTTGACATAATCTTTATTGATAAAAACGTAGATACTCTATCTGTTTTTGAAAATATCAAAAATAGCAAGAATTTTTGTAAGAGTAAAAAAGTTTTAATGACTTCAATTAAAGATAGTGTAGAGGTGGGAGAGTTCATTGAAGCGAGCTTTGATGCTTGCTATCCAAAACCTACCACAACCATTGACATTCTCCAAGCCCTTGATACACTTTTACCTAATTATAATAAGGAAAAAGTAGATGAGGAGCTTTTTCAAGAAAAAAGTTCTGAAGAGCCTAAATGGTCTAAAACTCCACGAATACTTTTAGTAGACGATAACAAGGTAAATATACTAGTTGCACAAGGGATGCTTGAAGAGTTCTCACTTGAAGCAGATGTAGCGGTAGATGGACAGGAGGCAATAGATGCATTATTAAACGCCAAAAGTGAGCCTTACGACATAGTGCTCATGGATTGTCAAATGCCAGTGATGGATGGCTACGAAGCTACAGAAGCTATTAGGTCGTCTAAAGCTGGAAAGAGCAATAAAAGTGTAACAATCATTGCTATGACGGCTAATGCTATGCAAGAGGATAAAGAGAGATGTTACAGATCTGGAATGGATGACTTCATAAGTAAACCAATAGATGTAGAAATTTTAGAAAAAACATTAAGAAAATACTTAATGTAAATAGCTTCTAAGGGTGTCTTACTTTCATTTTAGAGTTGAGACTCCAACCGATTAGTAGCATAAAGGCAATTACTCCTACAGCTGGCAATATAGAGTAAGTGTTCAAAAGGTAAACAAGCCAAAGTAAAATAGCACCTAATGGCGTTGGCACTCCTGTGAAGTACTTATCAACTTCTCCAGCATCGGCATTTAAGTTAAAGTGAATGAGACGTCTTAATCCAGAAATAACATAGTACACACTAATAATAGAGGCTAGTATAAGCCATACGCCAGTCAACTGCGTTGCATAAGAGGCTTGAAATATTAAAAATACTGGCACAAGCACAAAACTTAAAAAGTCTGCAAAGCTGTCGAGTTGAACGCCAAACTCATTACTTAGTTTATACTTACGAGCAATCTTCCCATCAAAAATATCAAATGCTCCACCAATCCACGCCAGAATAATTGCTAGCATAAAGTTGTTTTGGGTGATAAAGTATGTCGCCATAAGTCCAGCAGTTATGTTTACAAAAGTGAAAAGATTTGCTAGGTTAAAGTGAGAAGAGGGTGACCATAAAAATTTCATATATCGCCTTGTGGTAATTCTATTTAGGGTTTTTATAGGGCTGATTATATCAAAATAGGATTAATATTAGTTTTTATAAAGATATATTAAAATGATAAATGTTATCATTATGGTAAGTGTTTTCTAAGGTGATAACTATTATCATTGAAGTGTATAAAAGGTTTTAAATGGGAAAATTATTAACTCTAGGAGTTGTTTTATTGTTGAGTTTATCCACTCTAAGTGCACTAGAGAGTGAAATGCAGACGATGAGAAACGATTCAGTAAGAGCCGCTATCGATAATTTTGCAAAACTTGAAGAGAAAGAAGTTAGCGAAGTAAACAGAGTTAAAAAGATGTTTAGAAAAGGAAAAGCTTCTGGACAGCTTAAACTTATGTACTCAGAGGCTGCTCAAGTTGGAGAAGCTTATGCTAGTGCCATAGGTGGTATCATAAAGTACGAGCTTGCCGAGTATCGTGGGTTTAATGCTGGGGCGGCAGTATATGCATCGCACGATATACCTCTTCTCTCGGGTGAAGGAGAAAGAAGAAGTACGGAGATCTCTTCAGGTACTGGCAAGCATGCCGATATGAGTGAGGCTTTTTTAAACTACAAGTATGAAAAACTAAACTTTCGAGCGGGGCGACAGGTTATAGATACACCGCTAGCAGACTCGGACAATATAAGAATGATTCAAAATAGTTTTGAAGCTTATATAGCTACGTACGATATAGAGGGTTTTGAATTAATGGCGGGAAATCTACAGAGATGGCACGGTACTGATGCTGGACTGGAGTTAGGTTGGGTTGAGACGGGCTCAAAGGGAACCAATTTTGCAGGTCTTACATATGCCGATGGGTATGAGCTTGATATATGGTACTACAATATTACGGATTTTGCGCAAGTAGCTTATTTTGACTTGGGAATAGAGTATAAAATAGATGAAACTTTTTTGTTTCATGCAATGCTACAGTACTTAAAAGAGGGTGAACTCTCAAATAGTAGCATCTCAACTTCCATATATGGTCTGCTTGTGGAGTTAGTGGCTTACGATATTGGTTTTAATGTAGCTCTCAATAAGTCGGAAAAAAGAGCGGGAAAAGAGAGTTTTAGCGGTTTTGGCGGTGGAGCACTTTTTACAAATATGGACACTATGATTATAGATGCCATCACATTGGATAGAGAAGCACTCTCTTATGTGGTGGGTCTTGTGTACACTTATAAGGATTTTGAATTTTTGTATGCATATGGCGACTTCATGGGAGAGTCCAACAGTATGGGAGAAAAAGAGCATATAGTTGAACAAAACCTTGGTTTTGGATATAACTTCAACGAAGAGTTTGTAGCTGGTCTGCTGTATGGAGCACAAGAGAACAAATTAGACTCAACTCAAAACTGGGATAGAATTCAAGCTTCACTGAATTATAATTTTTAAAAAAAAGAAGAGAATATGAAAACACTATTAGATTGCAATAAAGAGTGCAGGGTTAAAGTACTAAAGTTAAATGCACCAAGTGAGTTAAAACAGAGGCTTATATCTTTTGGCATCATGAAAGAGACAATACTTGAAGTGCTTGAACACGCACCTGGTAAAAGTACGGTTGAGATAAAAGTAGGAAAAATGCGAATAGCACTTCGTGCACAAGAAGCTGAGCTAATAGAGGTAGAAAAAATATGAATGAAGACGTAAAAGCATGTCCAATAACTGCTAATCATATAAAGGTCGCACTTGTTGGACAACCAAATGTTGGTAAGAGTATGCTTATCAATTCGGTCTCAAATTCACACTTGCATGTAGGGAACTTTTCTGGTGTTACAGTAGATAAAACAGAAGTGCTTTTTGACTACAAAAACTATAGCTTTACAGTTGTAGATCTTCCAGGAACTTATGCTTTTACCGACTACACTATTGAAGAGCGGGTGACACATGACTACCTCTGCGCAGAGGAGTATGACATTATTATTAATGTTGTGGATTCAACAAACCTAGAGAAGAACTTACAACTTACTTCAGAACTTTTAACAATGAGTAAAAAAGTTGTAATTGCATTAAACATGAGTGATGAAGCAGAGAAAGAGAACATACATATAGATGCCGAATATATGAGCGAACTTATGGGCGTTCCTTGTCTTAAAGTGTCGGCTGCGACAAAAGAGGGAATAGAAGAGCTTATAGATGCCGTCTTAGTGAAGCATGAGAGTGATAGAAATAGACCAAAACTTGTCTTTAGCGAGCCTGTAGAAGAGGAGATTGCACAGATTGTTTGGTATCTGGACAAACATAAATACGAAGCGAAAAACAGATATAGAAACATCGCAATTAATCTTCTTAAAAATAATAAAAAAACATATGAGAGAATTCATAACAATCCTGTCTGGACGGAACTACAGCCTATTCTTGTTGAGGCTAGCAAACACATAGAGCTACACCATGACAGTGATGATATCAAAGAGGCGTTTGCAGAAGAGTACGCCTCTTTCAATCGAGGGGTTGTCGCTGAGGTTGTAAAGCAAAAACAGCAAGTGAAAAACAAGACACTCACGGAAAAAATAGACAATGTCTTGATTCATCCTTTTTTAGGAATCCCGATATTTCTCTTTTTCATGTGGGGACTGTTTCAGCTAACATTTGAGATAGGTGCCATACCTATGGACTATATCGATATGTTTTTTGGATGGTTTGGAGATACGATAGGGGCTACTATATCAAATGATGATATTCGCTCTCTTATAGTGGATGGGATTATTGCCGGTGTAGGAGCTGTTATACTTTTTGTACCAAATATCATTATACTTTTTATCGGTATAGCACTTTTAGAGAGTACGGGCTATATGTCTAGGGTTGCATTTTTGCTTGATGGCTTTTTTCACAAATTTGGTCTGCATGGTCAGAGTTTCATTCCGCTTGTGACAGGATTTGGTTGTTCTATTCCTGCATACATGAGTGCTAGAATATTAAAAAACGATCGCGACCGATTATTGACGCTCTTTATTATAGGTTTTATGTCTTGTGGTGCTAGGCTTCCCGTTTATGTGCTTTTTGCAGGTGCTTTTTTCTCTCCTGAGATGGCTGGAAATATTCTCTTTATCATCTATATAAGCGGTGCTATCTTAGGTCTTGTAGCAGCTAAAGTTCTTAAACTTACAGCATTTAAAGGAGTTGACGAGCCTTTTGTGATGGAGATGCCAAAGTATAGACTCCCTTCTGTGAAGTTAATCTGGCATACCGTTTTAACAAAAACGATGATGTATCTTAAAAAAGCGGGTACTTTCATAGCTGCAGCTTCAATGCTAGTGTGGTTTTTAAGTAACTACCCTCACAATACTATTTTAGAAGAGGAGTACTCAGCCAAAATAGAAAAAACACTCAATGATGATACAAAAGTACAGCTCCAAAACTCTTTAGACGAGGCACTATTAGAACAAAGTTATCTAGGAACTATAGGAAAGTTTTCTGAGCCTATATTTGAGCCACTCGGTTTTGACTGGAAAATGAGTGTTGCTCTTCAAACTGGTTTAGCGGCTAAAGAGGTTGTGGTATCGACGCTTGGTGTTTTATACTCACTAGGTGGGGATGTAGATGAGGGGAATAACTCTCTTATGGGAGCAATCTCTAAACACATCTCTTTTGCATCGGCTGTAGCATTTATAGTTGTTGTTATGATTTACTTGCCATGTTTAGCGGCTTCGGTTGTCTTTACACGTGAAGCAGGACATATCAAATACTTTTTTTATCTTCTCTTTTTTACTTCAGTTGTAGCTTATGTTATGGCGTTTATCGCTTATAATGTAACACTACTATTAGTCTAATATTTAACTTCATCTGTTAAACTTTGAGCATGAATAAAATATTAATGATTGAAGATGACTTAGAGTTAGCAGAGATACTTACAGAGTATCTTGAGCAGTTTGAGTTTGAGGTTATCACTGAAGATGACCCGTTTAAAGCAGTAAGCATATTAAAACTAGAACCATTTAACTTAGTCATTTTAGACTTGACTCTTCCTGGCATGGATGGTTTAGAAGTTTGTGAGGCTATTCGTGAACGCCAAGATATTCCTATAATTATCTCTTCGGCAAGAAGCGATGTGACAGATAAGATAAAAGCTCTTGAATTAGGTGCGGACGATTATATGCCAAAACCTTATGACCCTCGTGAGCTAGAAGCTCGTATACACTCGGTTCTGCGTCGTTATGAAGCAAAATCAGAAGCAAAATCAGAAAATAAAAGCGATTTTAAATGTGATAGATCGACAATGGTTATCACATATAAGGGTCGTAATATTGATTTGACAAATGCTGAGTTTGGAATCCTTTCGTATATGATTAGTAAACAAGGGCTTGTTGTCTCTCGCGAAGATTTGATACATAATGTAAACGCTATCAATGAAGACTCTTCAAACAAGAGTATCGACGTTATGGTAGGTCGCATTAGAAACAAACTCGGGGATAAAGCACTTATAGAGTCAGTTCGTGGTGTTGGATACAAGTTGCTCAAGTAGATGAAACAACATGCTGTTTTAATAACTGTTTTATTTGCACTTAGCGTTTCACTTGTAAGTGTAAGTATTACTTTTTGGGAGTTTTATAAACTCAATAAACAGCAGTATATTGATCATATATTTACAAAATACTCTGTAATCACTCAGATATACAGAGAGCACAAACAACGTAACAACTCAGAGATTATGCTTGATGCAAACCTTGCCGTTTATAAAATGCAAATCATGAAAGAAGCAAGCAAGCAAAAAAGTATCATCGAGAGTGGCGATATACTCAAACGCGAAGGATTTGAGAGTATTCAGTCTTCGCTCCGCCTTAATACTCTGGGTCTATATAGACAAAATGTCGTGACAAAACTTCGTGCGACAATGATAGAGTACAAAAAAAACATTTACTTCTACATGCAGACGCAAAATGCAGCTATTCTAATCAAAGATGAAGATTTAAAACCTTATAGTTACTTAAATATTCTCTATGCATATAGTACAATTTTTATGATGATAAGCTTCTCTTTTATTTTGGTTTTGCACAAACTTCGCCCACTCATCCGTCTACGAAAGAAGATAGCACTCTTTGGTGATGGAGATATGAAAATATCCTTTAAAACACGAAGTTGTGATGAGATAGGTCTAGTCTCAAATGAGCTAGAATCAACCAAGGGAAAAATCAACACGCTTCTCGATGCAAGAACACTTTTTTTGAGAAACTTGATGCATGAGCTGAAAACTCCTATAGCCAAGGGAACGATAGCTACACAGATGCTAGACTCTCAAAAACAAAAAGATAGATTCAGTAGTATATTTGCACGTTTAGAAACACTTGTAACAGAGTTTGCCCTAATAGAAGAGGTTACTAGTTTAGGTGATAAAAGAGACTTTAAAGAGTATAGACTTGTAGATATTATAGATGGTGCGTTAGATATGGCTATGGTAGAGCGAGAGTCTGTAAATGTCGAAGTGAATGCAGATGAGAAGATACAAGCAAACTATAGGCTCTATACTACCGCTATAAAAAATATGATAGATAATGCTATGAAGTACTCTGAGGATGGTTATCTTAGAATTATTATGATAAATGGCGAGCTCTGTTTTGAAAACCGTGGAGAGTGTTTAGCGAATCCACTTAGCTATTATATTGAGCCCTTTACAAAGGACAATCCATCTAAAAACAGTTTTGGATTAGGTCTATATCTAGTCGACTCAATACTCAAAGCACACTCACAAGTTTTGGCTCATGAATACGAAAAGGGAATGAATAGATTTATTTTTGCATAAGTTTAAGTATGTAAACTAATGTGATGAATAAATATCTCTATTTTTTAGCAACAATATTTTTTGCTTTCTCCTTTTTTGTATTTGGTTGGTTAAGCCACTCTTCGTACGAACCGGCAAAAGAGATAAAAAAAGTCTCTCTGCTGAGTAAGATAAAAAAGAGAAAATTTTTAAACGTTGTTTTATTAAATTCACCATCTACTTACTATATGGGAGCAGATGGAACTCAAGGCTTTGAGTATGACTTACTCAAAGCCTATGCCGATCATTTAGACGTAGAACTCAACATCACTCCCGCACATACGGTGCAAGAAGCTATACAACTTAGCAAAAATCCAAACATCGACATCACATCGGCTTCTCTTGCTAAAACACCACTTCGTGAAAAAGAGTTTAACTTTGGACCCTCTTACTTTGAAGTGCAAGAGCAGGTGATTTGTTATAGGGGTATGCAAAGAACCTCTAAGTTTCCAAGAGATATTGAAAACCTAGAGGGACTTAAAATCGTAGTAGGTGAAGAGACAAGCTACAGTGAAACGATAGACTCTTTAATAGATGATGGTTTTGAGATAAACGCCACTTACACATCGGAGTACTCTACAGAGGAGCTTTTAGAAAAAGTATCTAAGCATGAGATAGACTGTACGATTGCAGATTCAAACGTATACTCTCTTAATTTACGCTATTTTCCTGAAATGGCTATGGCTTTTTCCATAAGTGCAAGAGAGCAGTTGGCATGGCTACTTAAAGAGGGTAGCGATGAGTTAGAAGCCGACATGTATAGTTGGCTGAACTCTTTTAACCAGCAAGGAAAGATGACGCAACTCAAAGACCACTACTACTCTTATGTACTCTTTTTTGATTACTACAATACGAAAATGTTTTATAAACGGATGAAAACTAGATTGCCAAAATATGAAAAGCACTTTAAAGAAGCGGCGACTCGCTTTGGTATATCGTGGCGTTTACTCGCAAGTATCTCCTATCAGGAGTCTCACTGGAACCCAAAAGCCAAGAGTTTTACAGGGGTAAGAGGACTTATGATGTTAACCAAGAACACGGCAAAAATGCTAAATGTAAAAAATAGACTTGATCCAAAACAGAGCATAGTGGGTGGAACAAGACATATCAAGCAGATGTTAAAGTTTGTACCAAAAGAGGTGAAGGGTGAAAACAGGCTCAAGTTTGCACTAGCGGCGTATAATATTGGCATGGGGCATATTCGCGATGCACGAACTTTAGCAAAAGAGATTGGTTTGGATGAAAACTCATGGAGAGACTTGAAAATAGTGCTTCCTCTTTTGTCGCAGAAGAAGTACTATCGTGATCTAAAATTTGGATACGCTAGAGGTGAAGAGCCTGTAAAATATGTAGAAGCGATATACAACTACAAGCAGATACTAGAAAACCAAAGTATCGTTACTGCTCAGAACTAGTGTTATTTCCTAATTCGCTTAAAAAAGTTTCCATATCGTACTTGACTCTGTACTCTGGAGTCATGATATGTATAAGAATGTCTCCTAAATCTACAACGACCCAGTCTCCACTCTCATCAACATTATTAAAGTTTTCTGCAGGTTTAAGATTGTTTTTTAGGTGGTCAAGAAGTGCAGTAGTATGTTTTGGTCCTAATGATGATGCGATGATGGCATAATCTACAAAGTAGTTTTTCTCTTTGAGGTCAAATACTTCTATCGCCTCTGCTTTGTTTGTATCTAGTACATCTGTTATTGTTTGAATTCTATTACTCATTATTTTCCTTATAGTGTTTTATAATTTCTCTTGTCTCTGTTTTTGGCAGATATTTACTATCCATTTTTTCTCTTAAACTAGAAGAAGATATAGCAACATCTACTTTTAGCTTTATAAAGCATTCTGGTACAACTATCTCATCACGAGAAGCGACGATGAATGTAACTCTTTTTTTGAGCTCGTCATATCTGTGCCAACTCTCTAAGTTTGCTAAGTTGTCCGCACCAATGACTAAGTAAACTTTTTTATAAGTTTTTAAAAGGTGGTTCACCGTCTCAATAGTAGGAACTTTTTTGTTTTTAAAAACCTCATAAGAGCTCACGTCTACTTTCTCAACTGATGCAAAAATCTCCTTTAACCACTCAAGACGTTTTTGCGCTGGCGCAAAAGAGGTCTCTTTAAAAGGGTTTAAAAAGGTTGGCATTAGCACAATCTTTTCTATGTAGGTGAGTTTACTTAGAGCCTTGACAATCGCTTCATGTCCAATGTGAGGAGGGTCAAAACTTCCTCCAAAAAGTGCTATAGTCTTCATTTAATGATAATTATAGCTAAATTTAGCTAAAATAAACGAATTTAAAAATTATAGGAATAGTAATGGCACTTAAAATAGCAATAAATGGATTTGGAAGAATAGGTCGTTGTGTAGCTCGCATAGCAGCACTTAGAAGTGATGTTGAAGTTGTTGCTATCAATGATATGGCAAGTATGGATATGATGTTGTATCTTCTTAAAAACGACTCCGTTCACGGAACGTTTAATAGTGAAGTAGTGCAGATAGATGAAGAGAATATTAGTATTGATGGTCACAAAATCAGAGTATTCTCAGATCGCGATCCAAAAAATCTAAAATTTGCTGAGTATGGTGCAGATATGGTTCTTGAGTGTACAGGTGTGTTTTTAACTCAAGAGTCTGCTCAGGTTCACATCGATAATGGCGTTCCTAAAGTTCTATTCTCTGCTCCTTCAAAGGATACAGCTACTGATACATTCGTAATGGGTGTAAATGAAGAGAACTATAAGGGTCAAAAAATAGTTTCAAACGCTTCTTGTACTACAAACTGTCTTGGACCTGTTGCTCGTGTTCTTGATGATGCGTTTGGAATTGAGAAAGGTCTTATGACGACTATCCACTCATACACAAATGATCAAAATATCTTAGATGTTAAACACAATAAAGACAAACGCCGAGCTCGTGCAGGTGCTATCAACATGATCCCTACTACAACAGGTGCCGCAAAAGCTATCTCTCTTGTAATGCCTCAACTAAAAGGCAAACTTCATGGTCAGTCTGTTCGTGTTCCAACACCAGATGTTTCTATGGTTGATTTAAACGTTGTTGTTAAGCGCGAAACTACAAAAGAGGAAGTAACTCGTGTCTTTAATGAAGCAGCAGATGGAAGACTTAAAGGTCTTCTGCTAATGGATAAAGAGATGAGAGTTTCTCAAGACTTTGTTGGATGTGATTATAGTTCTATCGTTGCAGAGGACTTAACACAAGTTATCGGCGGAGACATGGTAAAAATAATGGCATGGTATGATAACGAATGGGGTTACTCAATGCGTTTAGTGGACATGGCTCTACATATTTCAAAATAAGCAAAGAAGATTAAGGAAGAAGATGGAATTACTACACCTAAAAAAGTTAAATTTAGCAAATAAAAAAGTATTTATAAGATGTGACTTTAATGTCCCTATGGACGAGTTTGGAAACATCTCCGATGATAGACGAATTCGCTCAGCAGTAGCGACTATAAACTACTGTTTAGATCAAGATTGTGCTGTAATATTGGCTTCACATTTAGGTCGTCCAAAAGGTGAGGTTGTTGAGAAGTATTCTCTAGCACCAGTTGCACTTCGCTTACAGCAACTCCTTAAGCGCCAGGTAGAGCTCGCTCCAAGTGTTGTTGGTGAAGATACTATGAAACTAGCTACCGAATTACCACGTCATGAAGTTTTACTCTTAGAAAATCTTCGTTATGAAGCTGGTGAAACAGTAAATGATGCAGTGTTGTCAGAAAAGCTTGCTTCTATGGCAGAGTTTTATGTTAATGATGCTTTTGGCGTTTCTCATCGCGCTCATGCTTCAGTAGAAGGAATCACAAAGTTTTTTGATGATGAGCATAAGTCGGCTGGCTTTTTACTAGAGAGAGAAATTACATTTTTTGGTAAGCTGATAAATGAACCGGTTCGTCCTTTTGCCGCTATTGTTGGTGGGAGTAAAGTTTCAGGAAAACTCGAAGCGCTCGTAAATCTTCTTCCTAAGGTAGACAAAGTATTTATTGGTGGAGGAATGGCATTTACATTTCTTAAGCAGATGGGTTATGACATCGGGGCGTCTTTGGTTGAAGATGATCTTCTTGAAGAAGCACAACAGATTATGGACAAAGCAAAAGAACTTGGTGTTAAGTTCTATCTTCCTGTGGATGTTGTCGCAGCTGATAAATTCTCAGAAGACGCAGTGAGTAAGCTTGTAACTGCTCAAGAGATTCCAGATGGTTGGATGGGATTAGACATCGGTCCCGCAACAGTTAGACTTTATAGAGAAGCACTTAATGACGTACAAACTGTTCTTTGGAATGGTCCTATGGGTGTTTATGAGATGGATAAATTCGCTCGAGGTAGCTCAAAAATAGCACACTTCGTAGCGGACTCTTATGCGACGACGGTTGTAGGTGGTGGTGATACTGCTGACTTGGTACAACGTATCGGTGTAGATGAAGAGATAAGCTTCATATCTACAGGTGGTGGAGCGTCATTAGAGCTACTTGAGGGCAAAGTGCTTCCAGGTGTAGCATCACTCATCATCTCAGAATAGTTTAAACTCGTTCCTCTCTTATTCCCATGCTCTGCATGGGAATGAACACTTCACATACAAGGCAAAACATGATAATAGCAGCAAACTTAAAAACAAACTTGACAAGAAAAGAGACAAGCAGGTATCTCAAAGAGTTGGATCTCTATATGAAAAACAATTCCATCTCTCAAGAGGTTTTAGTGTTTCCGGCAATGAGTTCGCTCGATGAAAATTCAACTTCGGTTATCGTCGGTGCTCAAAACGCTTATGCGACGAATGATGGAGCTTTTACAGGTGAGATAGGAAAAGTTCATTTAGATGAGTTTGGTATCAAGACTATACTCATCGGACATAGTGAACGCCGCCATATTCTAGGTGAAACGCAAGAAGAGTTGGTAAAAAAGTTCAACTTCTATAAGAAACTTGGTTTTAAGATAGTCTACTGCATAGGCGAACCTTTAGCTAAACGTGAAGCCGGAACTACTGCGATGATGGAGTATATATCAGCACAGTATGAGGGCATAGATATAGAGTATGAAAACCTTATTATCGCTTATGAACCGGTATGGGCTATAGGTACGGGGCTCACTCCTACTCTTGAAGATATAGAAGAGGTGCATACTGCCTTAAAAGAAAAGTCATCTGCACCACTACTTTATGGTGGAAGTGTGAAAGTGGCAAATGCCAAAGAGGTTTTAGCTCTAACAAATGTAGATGGTGTCTTAGTTGGAAGTGCTGCACTCTACAGCGAGGATTTTTGTAGTATGGTTAGTTTTGCGCAGGAGTTACAGAAGTAGTCTTTACTACTTTCCTATTACAGGCATCTCATTAAGCTTTTTGACATGAGAGTTATTGTGGTCACTTGGATTGGCTTTGGAGTAGGCTACAGCTTTGTCCATATACTCTTGTA
>JAYEHI010000122.1:0-2403 GCA_034659455.1 Campylobacterota bacterium
CTTATAGAGGGTGTTCCTGGACTAGCAAAAACTACAACAGTAAATGCACTCTCAAAAGCACTTGGACTCGGTTTCAAACGTGCGCAATTTACTCCTGACTTACTTCCATCAGATATCTTAGGCGCTGAGATTTATGATCCTCAAAACAATCAGTTTAAAATAAAAAAAGGCCCTATTTTTACTAACCTTTTACTCGCTGATGAGATTAACCGTGCTCCAGCAAAGGTTCAGTCTGCACTTTTAGAAGTTATGCAAGAGAAACAAGTAACTCTTGGAGACGCTTCATTTAAACTTGATCTTCCATTTTTTGTTATGGCTACTCAAAATCCAGTTGAACAAGAGGGAGTCTATCAGTTACCAGAAGCACAACTTGACCGTTTTATGCTCAAACTAGTAGTAGATTATAACTCTAAAGAGGAGGAGCTAGAGATAGCTCGTCGCATATCGGGTAAAACTTCACAAGAGATTCAAGCGGTTTTAAATGCTGATGATTTAGCTGAGCTGAAAAAGGCTATCAGCGAGATACATGTAGACGCCGAAGTAGAAGCTTATATGATAGAACTTGTAAACGCCACTAGAAACCCAAAAGAGTATGGCTTAGAAGATATAGAAGAGTTTATACAGTTTGGAGCATCCCCTCGTGTAAGTATAGATATGTTTAAAGCTGTAAAAGCGATGGCGTTTATGAGAGGAAAAGAGTTTGTAACGCCAGTTGATGTAGCATACATAGCCAAAGAGCTTATGAGACACCGTATAGTTTTAACATATGAAGCAGAGGCTGAAGGTGTTACAACTGATGAAATCATCCAAAAAGTACTTGAAACCGTAGCTATTCCCTAGGCAGAGAAGTTGAGTAAACTACAAAAAATTCTAGTTCGTGCTAGGCGACAGGTCTTTTCTGAGATGGTGGGAAATAATCCTTCTATATTTCAGGGAGAGGGTTATGACTTTATCGAGCTTCGTGAGTATATGCCAGGCGATGACATCCGTCATATCGACTGGAATATCACGGCAAAACTACAAACGCCATATATAAAAGTCTTCAGAGAAGAGAGAGAGCTTAATGTCGTCATCGCGTCTGTTTTAAACGGAAGTGTACACTTTGGTTCTAAGCGATTTAAGCAAGAGGTTATCGCTGAGGTAGTCGCTTCACTCTCTTACTCGACTTTGAAAAATGGTGATCTACTGAGTTCCTATATCTTTACAGACAAGATGATAAGCCATTCAAAACCAAGTAAAAAAATTCATCAGATTCAAAAAAGTGTAGGCACTGTTTTAGACTTTGACGCACTCAATCAGAAGGTGGATTTTAAAGTTATTACTGACACTCTATTTAAAAGGCTTAAGCGCAAGTCACTTGTCATAGTAGTGGGAGATTTTTTTGAGATACCAGACTTTAAACTACTCTCAAAAAAGCATGAAGTCGTTGCTGTTATAGTACGAGACCATTTAGAAGAGAAACCACCCGAGATGGGCTTCTCTTCTCTTATTGATCCTGAGAGTGGGGCTGTTTTAGAGGGAGACTTTAACTCCAAGAGTGTTGATTCTTATGCGGCTCGTGTTCATGCACACGATAGAGAGCTTTATGCGACTCTACGTAAAAATCAAGTTCGTTTTACAAAAGTATATACAGATGCTAACGCAAGTGTAGCACTTCGTAGACTTTTTGAGGGAAGATAAGATGCAAGCTAAACAAGAACATTTTGACATTCCACTCCATGACATAAAACCACTTATTGAGATACAAGAGTACTCTTTATACTATTCTTTAGCACTTGGAATTGTCGGTACAATTATTCTCTTAAGCGTGCTATACCTTCTAGTAAAATATCTCAAAAACAGAAATAAGTTTAATATCCGTGCAGAACATCTCTCCCTTCTAAACGCCATCACATACGAGGATGCTAAAAAAGACGCCTACGAGATAACTCTTTATGGAGCGACTTTTAAAGAGGATAGCCAGAGACACTCAAATGCTTACAGAGCATTAGTGGACTCGCTTGAAGAGTATAAGTACAGAAAAAATGTAGACGCTTTTAGTGATGAGACGAAACATCATATAGATATCTATTTAGGGATGATTGATGTTTGATGGTTTGTACTTTGAGTTACCTAAACTCATCTTTTTAATATTTTTTTTCATAGCCTGTGCATCGCTTTGTAAGATGAAACTTCCATCACTCTACTTTCCTCATGCAGCACAGTTTATGCAAGGGAGTGTAAGCTCTTCTAGACTTCTCTTTGCTCTTAAGTGGACGGCTATCGTTATGATGATATTAGCTTTGATGTCTCCAGTTATAGATGAACCTTATGAGTTGGAACCAAAAAAAGGGCATGAAATAGCGCTTATAGTTGATGCCTCTCAATCTATGCAGGCTCGTGGATTTGATGAGTACAATCCAA
>JAYEHI010000123.1:0-2388 GCA_034659455.1 Campylobacterota bacterium
CTTGTAAGATAAATCGTAAGCTATTTAAAAAGCAGTTCATCGCGAACTTTTCACTAAACGCAAACGAGAAAAAGATCATAAGTGAAGATGTAGAAAATATAACCTTAGAGTATCTTCTAAACAAAGACAATATCAACATAACACCCTTTAACGATGAAGATAATGACTACTCTGAAATAGCCTTTATAAGAGTAGAACTGCTAAGTACCAAGAGACTAAAAAAACTATCAAATATCATTCAGTACATCCCTTATCCTCTCATAGTTGTTTATGCTGATGAAAACAATGTCTGTATCAACATTAGCCCTAAAAGAATCAACAAAAATGACAGTAGTAAATTGGTAGTGGAAGAGAGTTATTTTACAGAGTGGGTTGATTTAGACGATAGCACTGAAATAGAGCAAGCATTTTTAGAAAGCTTGGAGATTAAAAACCATCCTTTTACAAACTTTTTCGAGTTTTATAACAGTTACTTAAACAAGTTGATAGCGTTTAATGCTTCACACTACAGTGGAAGTTTGGAACAGGGTGAAGATACACGAGAACTACTGCGAGAGATACAAGAAGTTGAATCAAATATTAGCGATATAACTTCAAAAATAAAAAAAGAGACGGACATACGAGACAAAGTAAATCTAAACATTGAGCTAAAAAAACTTAATGTAAGACTAGAAAGTTTAAAAGTAACCTTATAAAATGCTAAAATATACAATTAAATCACGCTTAATGAATACAAAGGTGGAACTGTGAGTAATAGACTATTGAAAATTGATGAATTATATTTAGATAATTACCGAGCCTTTGAAGACTTTACAATTAAGTTTGATGAACAACTGACAGTTTTAGTAGCGACAAATGGTAAAGGGAAAACGGCTATCCTAGATGCTGTTGCTGTAGCTTTTGGAACATTTGTCAATGCAACTGGACTAGCAAAAGGGAAAGCTTTTTTAAGAGCAGATGTTTTACAGTTTACACCAAGAGATACTCTAGTGAAAACAGTTGAAGAAAAATATCCCCTTACTCTAAGAGCTAAAGGAAATATCGACAACCAAAATATTAGTTGGTCAAGAGAGATAAAAAATCCTAAGGCTAGGACAAATACAAACAATACAAAACCGTTAATCAGTTACGGAACAAAAATACGAGAACTTGTTACTCAAAACAACGACAATACCCTGCCTTTAATCTCATACTATGGAACAGGCAGACTATGGGCTCAAAAACGAACAGCCAAAAGTAAAAAGCAAGACGAAACAAGCCGTTTAAGTGGATATATAGATTGTTTAGATTCACTCTCTAACTATAAAGCTTTTAAATCATGGTATGAGTACATCTGTAAATCAGAACTAGAGATGAAAATAGAAGCAATTGAAAAAGAGTTTAAAAACCCACCAAATAATGAGTTTGAAGATATACGCAAATGTGTACAAGAAGCTGTAAATGAAGTCATACTAAAAAACAGTGGTTGGAAAGATATAGTTTATAAACAAAAAGCTAAATCAATTGTAATGGAGCATACAGAACACGGAACTTTATCCGTTGCTCAACTCAGTGATGGTATTCGTAGTATGATAGGCTTAGTAGCAGACATAGCCTATAGAGCTATAAAGCTAAACCCACATCTCAAAAATGCTCCAAAAGAGACATCAGGAATTATTTTAATAGATGAAATAGATATGCACTTACATCCAAAATGGCAAGAAACTGTTTTAACAGATATGATGAAAGCTTTTCCAAAAATGCAGTTTATTGTGACTACTAATAGCCCACAAGTTATTTCAAGCGTTAAAAAAGAGAATATTAAAGAAGTTAGTAAATAGATGAAAAAATACGATGAGTGGAACGAAATAAAAAAACAGACCATAAGTAAAAAGATTAATATAGGTATAAAACCTAGAGAAATATTTTGGGTTAAGATAGGTCAAAATATTGGTAGTGAAGAGTACGGAAAAGGTAAGAATTTTACAAGACCTGTTATTGTTGTGAGAAAACTCACAAGAGAACTTTTTATAGGAATACCCACAACTACGACATTAAAAACAAATGATTATTTTCATCAGTTTAAATACTATAGTAAAAAAGATGGGGATATTGAGGTCTCGGCTATGATTTTGCAGTTTAAAGTTTTTAGTGTTCAAAGATTGACAAATAGAATAGGTATGATAAATAAAGATGATTTTAAAAAAGTGGTTGAAAAATCTATGAAGCTGTTTGCTCCCACCTAAAGGTGGGTATGCCCGAAGGCGAATTGTAAGAGTATTATACACTAAAAATAAAAAAATTTCAAGAGGAAAAAGATATGCGAAAACTGGATGGTAAAAGCTTAGATATCAAAGAGCAAAATATTGAGAGCTTAAAAGAGTTATTTCCTGAAGCTTTTTCAGAGGG
>JAYEHI010000124.1:0-2381 GCA_034659455.1 Campylobacterota bacterium
TGTTAGACCTCTCAGAAGAGACACTTGATGAAAATATTTCTACTTGTAAAGCTTACTTAGAGAGAATGAGTAAAATAGGCATGAGCATAGAGATAGAGCTTGGCTGCACAGGTGGAGAAGAGGATGGTGTTGATAACACAGATATGGATAATTCACTTCTATATACTCAACCAGAAGACGTATGTTTAGCTTATGAAGTTCTCGGTGAAGTTTCACCTCACTTTACTATCGCAGCTTCATTTGGAAATGTACATGGCGTTTACAAACCAGGTAATGTTTCACTAACTCCTAAGATTCTTGATAACTCTCAAAAATTTATTAATGAAAAACATTCAACTGAAGCTAAACCAGTTAACTTTGTTTTCCACGGTGGTTCAGGGAGTGAGCCAAGTGAGATTAGCGAAGCTATCGGTTATGGCGTTATCAAAATGAATATCGATACAGATACTCAGTGGGCAACTTGGATAGGTGTAAAAGCTTATGAAGAGAAATATCATGGCTATCTACAGAGTCAGATAGGTAATCCTGAGGGTGAAGATAAGCCAAACAAAAAGTACTATGACCCAAGAAAGTGGCTACGTGCTGGACAAGAGACTCTCGTAGAGAGAGTAATTGTGGCATTTAAAGATTTAAACGCGATGGATAGAAATTAAGATTTTTTTTACAAGCTTCTTGCCTACATTAAAACCATTTCTAAGCAGTTGAGCATGGATTCTTCTGAAAGTTTGAGTAGATATTATTTATAGCGTCAAGAAGTCTTAAATCTTTGTCTGCACTAAAAGGTTTGGTAGGTATACAATGTAAAGATGATTTACTAATATTTATTAGTTTGCATTGTTTGTTTTGTGACAACTTATGTTTGGACTCAAGGAGAGATTTTCTTTCATTAGATGAGCCCAAGTTTTTTTGCAATTGAATCATTCTCTTGTTGGAGAGTTTCTATCTCATCTTTATATTTATGTTCGCATTCACTTTTTTGCCTCACTTATGTTCCGTGAGTATTCTTGTTTGAGAGAATCTGCTACTTTTTTAGAATTTGGTCTTATACACATCAGTACTTTATTTAGTACCTAGAATATATAATAATGTTCACTGTGCTTAAGTTCTTGAGGAGTATCTACTGAATACACTGGAACTCTAACTAAAGAGTGCCTCTAGTGCATCCACACCATCTTTTTTCTCTTCTATCTCACCATCTTCGTTTGTTACAGCATCAGTCTCAAGAAGTTCTATCTGCATACCAGTAAGCATAGAAGCTAAACGGATGTTTATACCACTTTTTCCGATAGCTTTTGACTTTTGATCAGCTGGAAGAGTGATGATGGCTTTTTCATTTTCGCCCTCATCATTTTTTATTATCTCAACATGAGAGATGATAGCAGGACTCATAGTACGAGAGATAAATAACTCTGGAATAGTTGTATACTCAATACAGTCGATATTCTCACCGATAAGCTCATCACTTACAGCGTTTATACGAACACCTTTTACACCAACAGTAGCTCCAACTGCATCGACTTGTGGATGTGTACTCATGATGGCGATTTTTGCACGCTCACCAGGGATACGAGCAGCTTTTTCTATGATGACTGTACCATCATTGATTTCAGGTACTTCAAGTGCTAAAAGAGCTTCTAGAAACTTTGGTGATGTACGAGATAGTTCTATCTGTATACCATTCTCTTTATCCATGTTTACACGACGAACAACTGCTTTTATATGATCGCCAACATCAAAGAATTCACCTTTGATACGGCTTTTCATTGGAAGAACGGCACGAATCTCATCAACTTCGATATATGTAGCATTTTGAGCATCTACACGAGTTACACGCCCACTTACAAGAGTTCCTATTTTAGATTTGTATTTATTAAAAACTTCATCCTCTACAAGTCTCTGTATATGAAACTCTATCTCACGGTGAAGTTGTGACGCTCCTGTTCTTCCGTGATCTTCTAAGTTATGTTCTACTTGGAGTTGATCGTCTAGTTCGACTTGGTCATCGTATTCTCTAGCTTCAGTGAGTGATATGTAAGCTGGAGCAAGCTCTTCGTCAAGGAGTTTTTCATCTTCATCTGCAACAACAGTAATGGTTTGAACAACTTTGATGCTTTTAGTCTCTTCATCTATTTGTGCTTCAAATGCAAAGTTTCTATCTATTACTCTTTTTGCTGTTTGAACAAATGCTGTTTTTAAGGCTTCTAAAACTTTTTCAGGTTCTAGACCTTTTTCATGCGCTATCGCTTCAGCTATATCAAGTATTTTTTCCATAATTATTCCCTTGTATTGGTCCCAAATTCATTAACATTGATAAGTGATTGGGGGATTATTTTTATTAGTGTGAAATTATACGCAAAAAGTGATAAAAACATCTTTAACCC